>JBNMGJ010000144.1:0-4815 GCA_050872185.1 Mogibacterium sp. | reverse complement strand
GGCGGCAGGCGATTCGACGCAATTCGGTGGCTCAGTTTTCGGGATTTCTCTCATTCTGAGCCACCGGACCCATGGGTGGCAGGCGTTTCGCAACGATTCGGTGGCTCAGTTTTCGGGATTTCACCGTTTCTGCGCCACCGGGCCGAGGGGCGACAGGCGTTTCGCAACGATTCGGTGGCTCAGTTTTCGGGGGTTTCCCCGTTTCTGAGCCACCGGGCCCAGGTTCAGTAGGCGATTCGACGCAATTCGGTGGCTCAGTTTCCAGGATTTCACCGTTTCTGAGCCACCGGGCCCAGGTCCAGTAGGCGATTCGACGCAATTCGGTGGCTTAGTTTTCGGGATTTCACCGTTTCTGAGCCACCGGGCCTTTTCAGTTAATGATTGTAAGCCGAGACGGGAAACGGAACGCACTGCTGGAATTCTGTCGAACCCCCCGGTCTCGGCAGGAGATTACCGCATATCTGGGGCTCAAGACGACCTATCACGTATCTAAGGTCTACATCGACCCTCTGGTGGAGTCCAACCAGCTGTGTATGACCATTCCGGAGCATCCAAGGAGCCGGAACCAACGATTCTATCCCCCCCATTAGACTCGTAATTTCCAGCTTCCGAAGGACCATCCTGTCACCCGCTGCAAGAAATCTGCAAAGAAAAACGAGGCACCCCCCTCACGGAGTACCTCGCCGGACGTCTCAGGTCCAAATTATTTTCTTTTTACATTGAATGCATTGAATCCTGCGTAGGTTGCCGCATCGCCTAGCTGCTCTTCGATTCGGAGGAGCTGGTTGTACTTGGCCACACGCTCGGATCTTCCCGGTGCACCGGTCTTAATCTGACCCGTGTTCAGTGCCACTGCCAAATCCGCAATGGTGGTGTCCTCGGTTTCGCCGGAGCGATGGGATACCACAGCGGTCATGCCGGCTTTCTTCGCCATGCGGATGCAGTCGATGGTCTCGGACAGGGAGCCAATCTGGTTCAGCTTGATTAGAATGGAGTTGGCGCAGCCCAGCTCGATGCCCTTGGAAAGTCTCTTAGTGTTGGTAACGAACAGGTCGTCGCCCACCAGCTGCAGACGGTCGCCCAAGGTCTCGGTGAGGAGCTTCCAACCTTCCCAGTCCTCTTCGTCCAGTCCATCCTCCAGGGAGATGATTGGATACTTGTCCGCCAGGGATTTCCAGTGCTCTACCAGCTCTGCCGAGGTGAACTTCTTGCCGCTCTTCGGCTGTACGTATTCACCCACTTTGTTACCCTTCCATTCGCTGGCTGCGGCGTCGATGGCCAGAACGAAGTCTGCTCCTGGCATGTAGCCGCATTCCTTGATGGCCTTGATGATGTATTCCAGGGTCTCTTCATCGCTGGACAGGTTCGGCGCATATCCCCCTTCGTCGCCCACGCCGGTTGCGTAGCCGTCTTCTTTGAGGAGTTTTGCCAGCTTATGATATACCTCGGTGCACCAGCGCAATCCTTCGCTGAAGGTCGGTGCCCCTGCCGGCATAATCATGAATTCCTGGGTATCTACGGTGTTGGTTGCGTGGGCGCCACCGTTCAGAATGTTCATCATCGGAACCGGCAGTGTGTTGCCACTAACGCCGCCCAGATAACGGTAAAGCGGTGTATCCAGCGCCTGAGCTGCTGCTTTTGCCGCTGCCAGGGATACGGACAGAATCGCATTGGCGCCGAAATTCGACTTGTCCTCTGTGCCGTCTGCCTCGATCATGGCTTTATCGATTGCATAAGTATCGGAAGCGTCCATACCGATGAGGAGATCTGCAATCTCGTGGTTCACGTGATATACTGCCTGAGTCACGCCTTTGCCGCCATACCGGCTCTTGTCGCCATCTCTCAGCTCCAGAGCTTCGAACTCACCGGTGGAAGCACCACTCGGGCAAGCCGCTCTTCCTACGGTTCCGTCTACCAGATGGACTTCCGCTTCCACCGTCGGATTTCCTCGGGAGTCAATAATCTGTCTTCCAATGACTTTCTCAATTTCTAAATAATCCATTTCAATTCCTTTCCGAATCGTTTTGATTCATCGATTCCGTAGAATTTTCTTTCCTTCGGCGCAAGACGCCTTCCCTGCGTCTTCACCATACATGGAAATGATACCATTTTTTTGACGTGATTGCAAAAAAACTTCCGGCTATTTTGGGTAAAAATAACTAATTTCCGTTCACTTTTTCCGGTGCAACTATTGGTTTTATCTATAATACGTGATATAATATTAGCGTTTTTTGCTACGAAACGAGATTACAGAAGGGTTATTAGGAAATGAGCAATAGTCTTATCATTCTCGAGAAGCTGGTGCTTCTCTTTTGTTTTATTTTTGTAGGTTTTTTCTGCTATCGGAAAGGGTGGCTCAGCAAGCAGGGATCCAGCGAGATTTCCAACATCATCGTCAATATTTTTAACCCCCTCTTGATGATTTCCACCGCACTCAGTGGGTCTGGTTCCGTTCCCTCTTCCATGCTAGTACAGAATCTGGTTCTCATGGCGATTTTCTATGGGCTAATGATTCTACTGGGGCCTGTAGTGGCTCGTCTTCTCCGGGTCAAAGGCCACGAAAAGAAACTAGTGACCATCATGCTGGTCTTCGCCAACACCGCCTTCATGGGCATTCCTCTGGTGGAATCCCTGTACGGCGCCCAGGAAACTTTCTACATCACATTCTACGCGCTGGGATTCAATCTCCTGTTCTACACCTACGCGATTCAGGTGTTCAAACGAATGGCCGGAGACACCACCCCGTTCTCCCTCCGCTCGCTGATTAATCCGGGCATTGTCTGCGTAATCATCGCCATGGTAATCGTATTGTTCAACATCCAGCTGCCAAAGATGGCGGTAAGCTGCATCACCTACGTGTCGGATGCCTGCATCCCGCTGACCATGATCATCACCGGTTGTGCCCTGGCACAGATTGACCTTCGCAAGGTATTTACGGACGTGCGGCTGTACGTGTTCTCATTCTTCCAGCTACTGTTGATTCCAGCGGCGGCCGCCTTCATCATGCACCGAAGCGGTGGAATGGGCTTCGACTCCACCCTGGTGGGAATCTTCATTCTGTTGTATGGGATGCCCAATGGAAGCATGCCGGTCATCGCCTGTGAAAGCTACGATGTTGATGCAGACCTGTGCAGCCGAGGCTACGCCTTGACCACGCTGCTGTCCCTGGTCACGATTCCCTTCGTGACCATGTTCATATAACTACATTCATATATGGTAAAAGTAAGAGGACTGTCTCACTTTGGTGCGACAGTCCTTTCGTTATTTTTGTTATACGGCGGCCACCCGTGGTCCGGCCGGTCGAATGTGGCCCACGATTCTTATTTTTTCCTAACTGCAAGGCAGTAATTAACGTGCTCGAAAGCTTTCATATCCAATCCCTCCTTGTCGATAATATTCCTTTGAATATCCGCTGGGGTCATGAGTTCATAGATCAGAAAGCCGTGTTTCTCCAGCAGTGTTTCAAGTTCGACATCGGAAAAAGTGGATTGCATCGGTTCGCCACCTGCTTTTGCCATCATAATCGTATTCTGTACGCGCCGCTCCGCGGCCTCCAAGAAGTTCTCATCCGGATACTCGAACACCAGGGTGCTGCCCTCCGCGCAGAGCGCCGAAAGTGCAGACAATGTCGTATCGATTGCTTCTGACGAAAGGTAATAGGTTACACCGAGCCATGAGAAGAAGGTCTTGACGGATGGGGCAAAGCCGCTATCAATCAGTCGTTCCGCCAAAGGATCCTCTGCGAAATCCACAGGAACGAAGGTGAGATTCTTCGGAATACTCCAGTCAGCACGGCGGATTCGCTCCAATTTGTCCTTCTGCGTCAACGGATGATCCACTTCAAAAGCCTTGTGCTTCTTTTTAATGTTGCTATTAGATTTAAATTGTGACTTCCAGAATGGAGTTGATAATCTGCTTAAATCCATATTCGTAGAAGTCGTTTTCCGAAATTCCAAATTGTTTGCATATATACGTCCCCTTGGTCTGAGCCAGCGTAACCAACGAGGTCATGCTTGTCCACAGTATATACACGGTCATTAGTGGTACAACATCCTGACGAATTATTCCATTTTTCTTTCCCTCTTCGAGGAACTCCGCGAGTAGGTTATTAATTTGTGTACCCAGTTCCAATATTTTTTTCACGGTATCCGAAAGGTTCGCAGAATTCAGAGGAACGGAATTTGCTTTTACCACATTGTCCGAAGAGCATGGACACTCCGTTTGATATTTGATCATGGCCGAACAGATTGCGCGATACTGTAACATGAAATCGTTGTTCCCCGCGATCGCACTCTGGATGTTGTCTTTCAATGAGGTCAGTCCTTTCTCTATGATATGGTGCAAAATGTCATCTTTGCTTTCGTAATAGGCATAGATGGTTCGCCGACTGTAGGCGGATGCTTCTGAAATATCCGCAATCGTTGTTGCTTCAAAACCCTTCTCCATAAAGAGATTTTCCGCCGCATTCATGATTTTCTCCCGATGCAATGCGGCAACCGCGTCTTTTTTGTTCTCACGTCCCATATGGGTAACTCCTGTTCTATTTAGTATACCGTGAGTATACTCTATTGGTGTTTTGCTGTCAATAGAGAATTTTCGTTAATCCGCGGCCCCACGAGGGCCGGCCGGACCTTGTTGGTTCACGAAGCGCATGCGTTTTTCCTCAGAGATTCGTGAACTTCCGGCCCCACGTGGGCCGGCCGGAGCCCGCGGGCGCAACATCACTCACAGGTTGACGGCGGTCCGCCATTTCTCTCGGCCCCACCGTCAATCGGCCGGGGTTCGCAAGCGCAACATCACTCGCAGGTTGACGGC
>JBNMGJ010000212.1:0-3115 GCA_050872185.1 Mogibacterium sp. | reverse complement strand
GTATAAGTCGAAACAGATTAATACCATTTTGCCAGCATCGGCAAAATGATGCAATAGGAGGCAGCGGATGGAACAGAAGAAGGGATACCTGCTCAAGAGCAGAGTCATTCTGAAGAACGGCAAGCCGGATGACCACGCACGGCCGTTCAAAGATGAGCAGAAGGCATATCAGTGGGGATATATCTTCCGGGATACCTACGAAGACCTGCGGAAGCGGGGCATTATCCGGGATTATAGAATTTATGTAGTAGAAGATAATTGATGGAGGAAAGCAATGTTGGATGAATTGAAAGAGATACTGTTCTATACATTCCATGAAGCCAGCGAACTTCGGAAGTATGCACTGATTGGATATGTGCAGACGGGTAGCGAGGAGGATAAGATATACCTCCGATATGCCGATGGAAAGATGGATGGACTCTGGGTGGTTATCAGAGCCAGCGGACTGGGTCCGGAATATGAAGAGTGGGAGAGGAAGCAGAGCAAGAAAGCATGAGTAAACCAAAAGCAAATGCACCCAAGGACATGAACCTGGTGAAAGATAATCCGAACTGCAAGGATTGCATCTATATGAAGAAGGTTAGCATGTTCGGGAAGATGTGCGACTACCTGGAACTGAATGAAGAACCCAGAGGATGCCCCGTGGACGGGTGCACCAAGAAGGTGCCCAAGGGGCAGCGGAAAGACAAGCGAGTGATGGACGTAGAAGAGAAGAAGAGAGAGAAGAAACGAACCGGAACCAAGGTGAATAGCCGGAAGTGTTACGTGAAGTGTAAGGTGTGCGGCAACCGGTTCTATGCAGCATCCGGCCGGGCGAACACGTGTCCGGCATGTAAGCAGAAGAAACAAGCGAAAAAGCAAGCGAAGAAAACAAGCGAAGAAAAAGCAAGCGAAGAAAAAACAAGCGAAGAACTGAGCAAAGAGAAGAAGGAGGCAGGGCCGATGATTCAGGCAGACGGTAAGAAAGTTGTGATTGGATGTGATGATCCATGGGAAGCACTGGCAGAGTATTCAATAATTACGAAGGCAGTGTATTCACTGCTGACGGAGAGAGGATTCGAAGGCGATGAGCTGAAGCCACTGGAAGAAGCTGGAATCAATCCGAAGCATGTGAATCATGAGAAGATGATGCAGACCGCTTTCGAGATTGGAATGGAGAAGGATGGGAAGACCCACAAGAAAATTGTTATCACCGAAGAAAAATAAGGAAGCGCAGCGGCAGGGCATCGCAGTGGCGTCATGCAAAATACTATACTTTCTTGAAGAAATAGCCATGATACCGATTGAATTGTGCCTTACAAATACTAGTGTTTTATCGAAAAATTGCAACGTTGAAACTGTCCGGCATGGCGTCACTGCCATGCTCTGCCGTATAAAAGGAGAGAAATGCAAGTTAGTTTTACCATAAGAGGGCGGGCCATTCCGAAGGCAAGGCCACGGGTGACTCGTCAGGGGTATGCATATACACCTAGAACCACCCAGCAATTCGAGGAATGGGTGAGAACAGAATACCGACTCCAGTGTGGAGACTTCCGGTTCCCGGAAGCGGCGCCGCTGGTGATGGAGGTGGAGTTCTACTTCACACCGCCGAAGAGCTGGAGCAAAGCAAAACAGGAGCGAGCAATCGCCAGAAAGAAGTATCCGACCACACGGCCGGATCTAGATAATCTATGGAAGGGTGTGGCGGATGCGCTGAACGGCATCGCCTACAAGGACGATAGCCAGATTGTGGCAGTGACTTGCCGGAAGATGTACGGCGAGAAGTACTGCAGCAAGGTGAAAATACACACCTTGATGTATTAGTGTCAATCCCTCATAGGGTGTCAATCACTTATAGGAATAGTCGCAACTTATTAATTAATCGGTATGAAGAGCGGGTAAGGATTATATTTCTACATTCTCAATTATGAACGGTACGAAAGGATTATGCAACAACGGAAGTACCAGAACAATATTCATAAAGACATTGAATATCCTCCTTAATAGTGGCCTAAGCCCGCTCTTTATATATAGAAAGGAACAAGGACAATGGCAGATATCAAATGCGAAAAAATTGAACACATCGCAACACTGGCGGAGACCTCCGGGGGATATACCCTGGAGGTTAATCTGGTTAGTTGGAACGATAAGGAACCGAAGGTGGACATTAGACGGTGGGACCCACAGGGGAACCCGAAGAAGGGAATCGCCCTGAGTCAGTCCGAGGCACTGGAAGCTGCAGAAGCAATTCTGCAGAAGGTGAATTTCTAATGGTGTCAATCACTACTAGTGGAAGTCGAAAACATGGAGGACAGTATGAAAGACTATATCATGGGAATGGTTGCCGGTATCCTTTTCGGCATGGTGTTAATAGCTATAGTAAGACATTGCGGATAAAATCCACAAGAATAGTCATGAGAACACCGGAGATGAAGCCGTAGAGACGATTCATCCAGACCTCGTGCCGTTCCAGTTGGTAGACAGAAGCACCGGTATTAGTAGTCATGATTGTATTAACCGCACCACCCCATTCACGGATGACCTCGATGCATCCGGAAGCTTCCAGAATAGATATAACATGGAGAACATCCTTATCATTAAGAGATGGGAAATCGGCAGCAGTTATGGTACCGTCGTTAGATTCCAGCAAGGCGATGAACTTATTGATTCGTGTGCGGATGAATAGATTCTTCATAATAGATACCTCCATATCCGGATTGTATCATTTCGGAGGAATCAGCGCAACGAATAGGGAGAAGATAAAAAGCAAGATAACCAACCAGAATAACATGCTCCATAGAGAGAAATGATTGCGGCCACGGCGCCGCATTCAACCTTGATAAGAGTATTAATAATAGAACCATCCGGAGGAGACCGGGAAGGAAATCAGAAGGTAAGGAAAGAGAGATGAAGTTCGTAAGAGAAGTGTGCATAGCGGGGCCGGTCATTGATGTGGCTCTCAAATATACACAGAGACAGCTCAGTGTTCGGGCACCGAAGGGAAAGCCTACACGGGAGGCAGTGCTCCGGAATAATGATCGCATTGCCGAGAAGAGACTGGCTAGGATTCTGAATGCGAACTTCTATCCAGGGGACTGGCATGTGACTCTGACCTATGCGCTGGTCCCATCCCAGG
>JBNMGJ010000005.1:0-26443 GCA_050872185.1 Mogibacterium sp. | reverse complement strand
TTGATAATCATCTTTTCACCTCCTTACCGTACACAGTTTCAAGACGCCTGGGCTTCTATCGCCCTCAATCACCGGAAATTCCGGGACTATTTATAAGGCGGCACAAAGTGGTGCTCCCAGTCTGCCGCCGATTCATTCGAATCTCTCATTAGAATCTTTCAATAAAAAACACGGATTACCCACTTCGGTTCCGGTAATCCGCTTCCTCGCGAAATCTCTTTCCCTCCGTTGGCATTATCCAAATTAGGTTCTGGGTCGAAGTGTCCTTCCTCTCAGCCGGCCATACCAGCTCCCCTGCTGTTTTTCATTTCCTCTTCATTCTACCATCAATCGACACTCTGTCAATGGAAAAAAAGCCGGCAGCAAGATTAACGCTACCGGCTCTTCCATCGAGAAACTTCCCGATTCATGTTCATTCACATTGAAATTACTTGGTCTTCACTTTCTTTACCTTGGACCATGGGGAGTAGTACTTCACGCCCTTCACGGTCTTATAAGTGCGGACCCTTGCGTAGTAAGTCTTCTTCTTCGAAAGCTTGGTAATCTTCTTGGAAGTCTTCTTTTCACCGCTGACGGTCTTCACTTTGGTGGTCTTGCCCGTGAACTTCTTGGACTTGCTATACTGTACCTGATATCCGGTTACCTGCGGGCCCATCTTCTTCCACTTCGCGGTGAAAGCCTTCTTGCCCTTCTTGAGAGACTTCATTGTAAAGAACTATTACTTCAAACCGATACGCGATTAGTTCAGCTCAGCCACATCTTTGCCGCTCTTTCTCATGGCAGTAACCTCATCGAATTCCTTCAGCACCTTCTCATCCGGTTCTGCGGTCGCCAGGCTGACAACCACGATGACGATCAAGCTGAACAGGAAGGACGGAAGCAGTTCATAGATTCCGAAGATTCCACCTAGCTTTGCAATGCCGAACTTCCAGATGAAGATCATTGCGCCACCGGAGATTACGCCGGCAATTGCTCCCTGCACGTTCGTTCTTCTCCAGAACAGGGCACACAGCATCAGCGGTCCGAAGGAAGCACCAAAGCCTGCCCAAGCAAAGGAGATAATCCGGAAGATGGAACTGTCCGGATTCCATGCAAATGCGATTCCCAGTGCGGTAACGCACAGCACGGTGGCTCTGGCGATGATAATACTCTTCTGATGAGACATATCCTTGATGAAGAAGCGGTGAATAATATTCTCCGATACACTGGAGGATGCTGCCAACATCTGTCCGCTTGCGGTAGACATGGTGGATGCCAGAATACCGGACAGAATCAGGCCGCCCACAATGGCGAACAGCGGATTCACATTCGCAATCGCATCCGCAATGTATACGATGATTCTTTCTGGATCGAAGTTCGCTGCGCCAATGATACCGATTTTCTTTGCGACCGAATAACCCAATACACCGATGATAACGGCGACAGCCATGGAAATGACTACCCACACGCTGGCAATCCGGCGAGAAGTCTTGATTTTCTTATCGTCCGCGATGGCCATGAAACGCAGCAGAATGTGCGGCATTCCGAAATATCCAAGGCCCCACGCGAAGTTGGAAGCAATGGTCAGCGGGGAATAAGAACCGTCCGGGGCATTCAGCTTGAAATATCCATGTACCACCTGTTCCGGTGCAGAAATGGCTGCATTCCATCCGCCAGCGGTGCTGACGCAGAACCACAGAACGATAATCAGCGCGATGGTCATGATGATGGACTGTACAAAGTCGGTAAAAGAAGATGCCAAGAATCCGCCCATTACCGTGTACAATGCGATGGTCAGCGCCCCAATAATCATTACCGTATGGTAGTTCACTCCGAACAGTGTGTTAAACAGCTTACCCACCGAAGCGAATCCGGATGCGGTATACGGTACGAAGAAAATAACGATAATAATCGCACTGATGAGGAGAAGTGCCCCCTTCTTCTCTCCGAAACGATTCGAGAAGAAGTCCGGAATCGTATTGGCATCGATATGTTCCGAATAAATTCGGAGTGGCTTTGCCACAATCAGCCAGTTGAGATATGTTCCGGTAGCTAGGCCGGCCGCGGTCCAGAATGCTTCGGCAAAAGAACCTTGTCCCGTTCCCACCAGTCCGAAGAGCGCAACACCTGGAAGGCCCATCAATAGCCAACTGCTCATGTCCGACGCTTCCGCACTCATCGCGGTAACGAAAGGTCCCAGCTGTCTGCCTCCCAGATAATATACTTCCGTTGATTTGTTTTTCTTCGACACGTGCATACCGATGGCAATCATACCAAGCATGTACACAACAATCGTGCCGACTTCCAATGCAATTGTCATTTCGAATAACTCCTTTGCTATAACTAGATAAAAGTGACATCCCATTAGCCCTTTTGTGTTGGCACCGCTAATTATAACTCTAACAATCTTCACATTCAGCCCATGTTTTGAAATCGATACAATTTGTTCGAATATTTCATACATGTATCGATTGTAATACAAAAACTGCATACATAATATTTTTTTGTGTTGTCACTTCTGATTTTTGCATTGTTACCATCTAATTTCCACATATTATTGTTGAATATCACAATTGCACATTGCGTACTCTTGATTCTTTTCACAATTCGTACACTTTGTACAATTACATTAGTGTTTCTCTGGATTCTTTCATTTTCTTTTCAACAATCTTCGACAATCCGGATTTTCCCCTATAAAAAAGGCTATCCCACGCCTTCCGTGTGATAGCCCACTCGATTGATTTTTCGAACTTGTTTACTTCAGGAACGCCGACGCCTCCTTATCGCTTACAATACGGCTCGGATTCACTTTCCGACTCTCTTGCTCTTCCTTAGAAAGAATTCCTTTTCCGATAGCCCAGTTCATCGCTTTTCGTTCAAATTCATCCAGATTTTCGGTTCCAGAGTAATCCTTCAATACATCCTTGCATTTCACATCTTTGCCAAATGTTTTCATTCCCTTGTAGACAAGCTCCGCGAACTCCAGCTCCGTAATGCCACGAGTGGATGCGTACATCCCGCCGTCCATCTCATCGAACAGTCCGGATTTAAGAGCCCACACTACCGCATCGATTTCATATTGCTGATGAGTGCTTCCGCTCTTCAATTTGTCTTTCGCCATCTGCTTCAGCGCTGTGGCGTAGAGTTGTTCATTCAAATCCGACTGTGCTCCAAGACTGTTCTTGAGATAGAGCGACGCTTCCGCCACTGAACATTGCTCCGCTTCACAGTCCAATGTCTTCAGGATATTCGTTTCTTCTTCTTTGGATATTTCCGGAAGCTTGGAGTTTTTCTGTGCCTTATCCGTTCCGCTTGTCTTACTATTCTCTATAATATTGGATTTCGCTTTGGATGCTTCAGCCTTCTCTTTCTTCTTTTTAACTGTAATATCAATTACCGGTGTCTCCACATCGGAAGGGTTCACGTAGACATAGGACTTCGGATCACTCTCATCGGTCTTCTCATCGAAAAGCTGATACGCTTTCGTTCCCACAGAGTATTTCACGTGTGCCGTCCCCTTCTTCAATCCTTTGATAACGTAATCCCCACTGGAATTCCGAGTCAATGAAATGACATCGGATTTCACCTCCTTGCCATCTTCATTCACAATTTTCCAAGTTCCCTTCGATGCTTTGAAGCCGTAGAAATCCCCGTTCTCCACATCGGTCGCATCCATCTTGATATTTCGGAGATACAGGGATTCCCCTTCTTTCACCTTCTTTTCTTCATCCTCCGGATTCTGAAGAGTCACCTCCCGAATCGTATAGATGGGAAGAATTGCACTGATGAAGGCCTGATTTCCCTTTCCATGCCGTTCCAGCTTCGCACCGGCTAGCGAAATCGGCTGATTCTCCGTCAGATTGTCGATGGAGTCGCTGTATTTCAAACCGTCCATCCCTTTGATTTCCTTCTCAATCGCCCCGTAATCCAGATGATCCACCCACGGCGTATCCCAATCGAAAGAGGAGCGAGAATATCCATGTTTCACCTTGATTCCCTTCGTAAGTCCATTGGAACGATCGAATCCTGCATCCCCCTTGTGCTCCACCCGCTCTCTCAAATTATTGTGGGCATCCTTGAACTGGGTTATAAATCCATTCTGATTATATCCCTTGGATGTGAAATAGGTGGTGGCCACGTTGTCATCATAGTAACATCCGGAATAGCTGAATATGGTTACGGTATAGGATATACGCACCGGACAGTCATAAGTCATCACGTCGGTAAAAGAAGAATTCACCAGACTCTGGGTGGCCGCCGTATGCCCCGGTAATGTCAATGATACGGAGGATTCGGTGGAGGAATGCTGTTCAGTGGAAGCCGTGTCGCTGACCCCATTCTCCCAGAGCTTCCCCTCCGTGAATTCAAACTCCATCCCGCCTCTAAAGAATACGTCATCCTTTCCAAAGGTGAAAATCGCTTTCTGGCTGGTGGAGAAAGACACTTGCTCACTGTGAGATATCGTGGAGGACATCGTTTCGGATTTACTCTCACCGGTAGTCAATGTCTTCGATTGTTCCATTGTGCTGGAGTTCTTGAAGCTGTCCTTCGTCACCTTGTCGTCCACACTGGAGGTGAAACCAGAAATACTTTTACCAGCTTTCACCTCGTTCTTCGCTTCATCCAAAGAGTCGTATCCTTTGAGCGCCGTCGTCACCCCCGTGCTGTTGCTCCCATTTTCTTCTGCACTGATGGGGGATACCGAGAAATTGCTGTAGGCTATACCCAGACAGTTGTATCCGTATCGGAACGTTCCTCCTTCCCGGTCTCGGGTGGCCAGAAGACTGTACAGCACTTTCCCGTCTCCCGTGTCGTCCGCCATGGCCTTGAGCGAGGAATGCTTCCGGAAATCGCTGGCCTTAATCTTTCCGGAATTCAGGTGCGACAACTGATAATACGCAGCCTCCTGTACGTCGTTCAGATTTTTGGCCGTCTGAACACCGGTCATCTGCGTCACCACATCCTTGAGCCGCTCCGCATGCTTCTTGGTGTTGTAATATTTAATGCTGCTTGGCCGGGTGAACGCCTCCATCAGATTTCCATAGGCATTATCCTTCCCTGGGTTCGATTGAAACCTGGATTGGAAAGACTTCCCGCCGTAGGAATAATACGATTCCCGGTTGGAAGCATAGATTCCACGTGCCAGTCCCGCCCAATACTCTGCCGGCGTCTTCTTGGAGGAATCGGCATTCATCGGCTTATTGTAGATGCTGTCTTTTATCAGATTATCCAGATTGTCGATAGAAGGTCTTCCCGTCTTCTGACCACCGTAGATATCGTAATAGGTAATGCCGTCCCGCGTGAACGAACTGAAATCCGAAGACTCCCCCAACGCATCATAACTGTCCCCGGCGAAAGAAGTCATCGGAACAAACGATAGAATTCCCACCAGAAACATTGCCGAGATTCTGGCGAATCGATGCGATTTCTTTTTCATATATCCCCCTTACTGCTGTTTCTCAAGAATCAGGCTGTCATACACATCATCGTCATTTCCCTGTAAAATCAGTTTTCCATCCTCAATCGTTCCCGTTACCGTCTCCTGTCCAGGAATGTTGAAAAGATATTTGTCGTTCTTTTGTTCTACTGTTCCCATCTTCTCATCGGTCTGTTTCCCATCCTCGGAAACGGTAATTTTTCCTTTGTCGTCCACAATGAGATATACCGAAATATTGTTCGCTGCATCCGATCCAATCACTTTCGCCAACTTCTCTAAGCTATACTCCTCGGACCCAATCCGAACGGCATTTAACTTCCAGGTTCCGGTAATTTCAGATCCACATCCCGTAAGTACTGTAATCACCAACAGTGACAGAATTGCTGCCAGTATTTTTCTTCTTTGTTTCATCCCTACCTCCGACTTAAACTGATTCTAATAACATCATCGAAGTGACGCCGGAGAGCCAGTTCCGCCGTCTGATTTGTGTTGTTATATGCGATGGACCACTGGGTATTACTGGTAATGTCCTTCGGATTCGGCTTCTGCGCAGAAGCTTTGAGGGCATCCCATACCGTATCCTTGGTCACGGAATTAATCTGCTCCGACAGAACATCCAAGACGGCTTCATATCGCTCTTTACCGTGTCCATATATTCCGTTCTTCTGATTCGGTTTCACCTTCTCCTCATAGATTCCATAGAAGTTCGTGGCCGCGCTAACCGGCATATCGACCAGTTCACGGGATTCGCTCTCACAATCGTACTCCACAACTCTTCCATCGCCGTCTCTGTCATTGATATAGAAGTGATAATCTCGTCCAGAAGATGCAAACATATCATATTCTTTCAGCAACGAAATCGCCTCATCGGTACTGGCTGCTTTGTCTAACACAAGCCTTACGGCGAGTGTCGTTGAAATTACCGGTTTCCTGGTATTCTGATGAACGGGCTCGCTATCCAATGTCAGGACCGCAATGGATACGCCTTTCTCATTGATGCCATCTAGGCAAACAAATGGTGCTGTCAAGGTCGCCATCTTCGTCTTCCAATTCCGTTCCGCATCATTGGCATCCACATTGTCCAAGGCCGCTAACGCCATCGATTGGTATCCTTTCTTCGGATTGCAATACACCAGCAAGGCGGAGGTATCGTTCTTGAAATCGTAATTCCGCCCTGTATATATCTCTCCATCTTCTGTTATCATGCTGAATGCGGTACAGCCGAAATCCGGTGCTTCCATGTGAACTGGAATCAACGGCATGGATTCTTGCACAATGGCCTGAATCAAGGATGAGTCGTCCTGAATTCCGCTCTCAATGACATCCTCCAGACTGTAATCATAATCGATGTCCATGCGGTACAGGTTGTAATCGTCGTACTTCGTCATTTTGCGAATGCTTCGGATACTGCGGATTCTCGGATAATACACCAAGAACAGGGAAAGTAGCATAATGATTAGAAATATCCCGATGCATCCCAGAACCAAAGTTTTGGATTTAAACATTCGAACCTCCTTTCCAAAATCATTAAATGGTACTCAAATTAGTACTCATATTATATTATATGTTTCCACTTCTGTACAATGAAAAATAGTGCTACCAGACACGGAAAGAAAATATCCATCCCTAAGCAAATGATTGCCAACGGCCCATTTGCGTGGGATGGATATTTTCTAATCATCTCGTCTCCGAAGTCCTAGATCATTTCCCATGCTGTGCGCATATTGGATGGATTCTCTTCCGAACTTCTGCCGAATCTGATCCATGGTTCGCTCCAGGTTTTCTTCTTTCTTTGGATTTGTTTTCTTCGATTGGGTTCTATTCTGTGGAACCGAACCGCCGCTCTTAGGATTCTCAGTCACGGGGATTGCGAAATCATCCATATCGAAAATGGACATCTGTTCCGGCGCATCCTCCCTCTGTAGATGAATGGCGGTGATGGTGAGGAGGCGGATGTCCTTGTTCATGTAACCGGCTTCCTGAATCAGTTCCATGGCATTCTTTCGGATGGTGGAGGCGGTCACGAAGGACTGCCGCAGTTGCTTCTGCCGAGAGATTTTACGGAACTCCGGCGTGGTGATTTCTACTTTTACCCCATAGGCTTTCATCTTGTAGAGACGAAGCCTGGAACTGACCCAATCCGAAATCTCCGTTACTACCATGGAAACATCCTCTTCGCCCCGGATGTTCCGTCGGAAGGTCACGCCGTGTCCCACGGATTTCACATCTTCTCGCTCTCCCCAGCGGCGGACGGGGGAATCATCCAATCCATTCGCATAGCGGTGAAGGTCGGCTCCATGGCTTCCGAAATACCGCTTCAGCAGTGCCGAATCTGACTGGGCCAGTTCTCCGATGGTGTAGATGTGAATTTTCTGAAGCTTCTGTGCCGTAGCTTTTCCCACGTAAAAGAAACTTCCCACCGGCTGCGGCCAGAGGATTTCTCGGTAGTTTTCCGTCGTTATCACGGTGGTGGCATCCGGCTTCTTGTATTCCGAACCCATCTTTGCAAAAATCTTGTTATAGGAAACCCCCACCGAAAGGGTTAGTCCATAGGTCTCCCGCACTCGCTTCCGGATTTTGTTTCCAATTTCCTCTGCGGTTCCGAACAGCTTCTCACTTCCAGTAACATCTAGCCAAGATTCATCGATACTAAAGGGCTCCACCTGGTCCGTGTATTCCCGGTAAATCTCGTTGATTTTCCCACTATAATAGGAATACTTCTCGTAGTGCGGCGCCAAGAATATCAGTCCTGGGCATTTTCTCTTTGCCTCCTGGATGGTTTCCGCTGTGGTTACGCCAAATTTCTTCGCGGGATCGTTCTTCGCCAGAATAATTCCATGACGGTTCTCTGGGTTCCCCGCCACCGCCACCGGCACGTTCCGAAGTTCCGGATGATCCAGAAGTTCCACGGAGGCAAAGAAGCTGTTCATATCACAGTGTAGAATTTTTCGTTCCATGTTACTCCACCCGTGCTACTTTCCAGTTATCGGTTCAGTATCTTATGGGCTGCATTCAGGATGGGTTCGGTATACTTCCGGTCCACCAAATCCACGCCCTCTTCAATATACCGAATCATCTGGTCCGCTCCGGCAGCCCCGTCCTCCGTCTTCCCAGACTTCAGCACCTTCTTCGCCACACCCATCAGCATTTTGTCCAGTCCCTTCACATTGTCTGGATTGTATCTCCCCGGACAGAAAAACAGCTGCATCTGATCCATATTCTCCCGGCCGTCGAAGTTAATCTCACAGATCTGAAGGTAGTTGGCCGGATTATACTCCGATACCCCTGTCACGAATAGTATGGTTCGGTCTTTGGCCCCCTCCAGATAGGGATCCAGCTTATCGTAGTCCACAATTCCGCTTCCTCGAAGCCAGGATCCGTAGATAATCAGGTCGTATTCCGGAATAGTGCCCTTGTCGAAATCCTTCAGACTTGCACACTCGCAGCCCAAATCCTCCGCAATCCATTCCGCATACTCCTGGGTTGACCCTCGCTTAGAGGTATATAAAACAACGGCTTTTCCATCCATATTCTCTCTCCTATTGACTCAAAATATCCACGCTCTCGTACATGTGCCGGTCGAAGTTCCCCGGTTCTGCCAGTGCTTTTTCCAGGTTAAAACCAAGCACCTTTCCGTCCACTTGTCCGATAGCCTTGTTCATTAATCCTGCATCCAGAAGCTCGATGGCCTTGTCTCCGCAGCGGGTGGCCAGCAAACGGTCTGCCAATGTGGGCGAACCCCCTCGCTGCAGGTACGACAACACTACCAGTCGTACCGGACGTCCGGTACGGTCGGAAATTTCTTTTACCAGCTCCTGGGAATCCATGGGATATCCCTCTGCCTTGATGATGATGCTGTGCTGCTTGCCCTGATTGCTTCCTTCAATAATCTTGCGGCACACGGAATTCACATCCCGAGGTTCCTCCGGTAAAAGTACGGCTTCCGCACCACCGGCAATTCCGGCATAGAGGGCAATATCGCCGCAATGGCGCCCCATCACCTCAATGACGGTGGTTCTTTCGTGAGAAGATGAGGTGTCCCGAATCCGGGTAATCGCTTCCAGCACGGTGTTCACCGCCGTATCGAAACCGATAGTGCTTTCGGTATATCCCAAATCGTTGTCGATGGTTCCTGGAATGCACATAACATTCACACCCATCTTGGAAAGCTCCAGCGCGCCGGCAAAAGATCCGTTTCCACCTACTACAATAATGGCGTCCAGTCCAAAGGTCTCGATGGTGGTTAGTGCCTTCTTACGGCCCTCCAATGTCATGAACCGTTCGCTTCGTGCGGTCTTAAGCATAGTACCGCCTCGCTGAAGGATGTCCCCTACGGAACGGCGATCCAGCTCTTCGATTTCTCCATCAATCAACCCTTCATAACCTCGATAAATTCCGTAAATCTTCATCCCCTTTGCAATGCCGAAACGAACCACGGCCCGTACTGCTGCATTCATCCCCGGCGAATCTCCGCCGCTTGTCAGGATTCCAACTTTCATCATTTTCGTTTCCTTCCTTTCTAGTCCTTATATAATTCCCTTTGTAATCTAACCCTTTACGTTTTCATTTCCCAGAAGATCTCGCAACTCTCGCTCCAGCTCCCGGCTATATGTAACCCGATACTCTTTGCTGGTTCGTACCTTCCCGCCCCCAGGAAGGTATACCAGAACATCTCGGTCTCCCGGATACTTTCCCAGAAGACCCATGATTTCCTCTAACACCGGATTTCGGCCCCCTAGCCGTTCAATGTATTCCGGTGGCACCCGGAGTTTTACAAAATTATCCAGACTGCTATTTCTCGCCGCCTCGGGTACATAATCCGGAGGAACTACCGAATTTCCATAATTCCTCGATGGATTCGCTGACGAATTTCCAGCATTTTCCCGTCTTGCATACGGAATCCGGTTGGAATAGCTCTGAAAGCTCTTCCTTCTCGTCAGTTTCTGAATTTCCGGAACGGTAGTGATATTATCCACCATCAGCTCCGGCGCCGAATCTTCTTTCAGCGATAGCCGTCCAGACATGGCCACAATCTGATCCAGCTGAATCAGATGCCGGAACTTCTCATAGGTTGCGGGGAAAATAATTCCATCCATTACCCCGCTGAAATCCTCGAACTGAATCCGCGCCATTTCCTGGGCTTTCTTCGTAATCATGGTCTTTACCTCCGTGAGGATTCCCGCCATGATTACACGGTCGCCGTCTTGGTATCTGCTGTACCCGGAAGGCATTCCCGGAAGATTTTCTCCAGCTTCATCTACATCCTCCATGGATTCTGCTAGAATATCGGAAACAGAAGCCGAAGTGTTCTTCTCGATAAGCTCTCGGTAATCGTCCAGAGGATGTCCGGAAAGGTACACACCCAACATTTCTTTTTCCATGGACAGCAGCTGATCCTTCTCGAAATTTGCAATGTCTGGAAGTTCCGGCGTGGTACGGATATCTTCTGCCAGATTTTCATCCAGCTGGAAAAAGGAAATTTGGTTCTTTCCCGTATTCCGAGCCCGCTTCTGAGCTCTTGCTACCGCTTCATCCGCCACCGCAATCATTACCGCCCGGTTCGGATTGATATCGTCCATCGCCCCTGCTTTAATGAGAGACTCCACCGCTTTGCGGTTCAGTTCACTGGGATCAATATTATCCACGAATTCATAGATGTCCGCCGGATTTGGATTCTCCTTTCGGCTTTCGATAATGGCTTTCACAATGCCGGTTCCCACATTCTTGATGCCCGCCAATCCGTATCGAAGTTTTCCACCTTCTACGGTGAAATTCATATCGCTTCGAAGAACTGAAGGGGGAAGCACTGTGATTCCCATCTCATTGCAGTTCCGAATATATGCAGAGATGTGCTGGGCCTGTCCCATCACACTGGACATCAGCGCGGCCATGAACTCCTTCGGATAATGGCACTTGAGATAGGCAGTCTCGTAAGACACCACCGCATAGGCTGCCGCATGGGATTTGTTAAAGGCATACTGGGCGAAACTGACCATATCTTCGAAGATGGTCTCCGCCGCCGCCCTTGGAATTCCATTGGCGACACAGCCGGAAATCTCTACACTTCCATCCGGGCTCTTTTTACCGTTAATAAAGTATTCTTTCTCTTCCAGCATGACGGCCATTTTCTTCTTACTCATGGCACGACGCACCAAATCTGACCGCCCGTAGGAGTATCCTCCCAGATCCCGTACAATCTGCATTACCTGCTCCTGGTACACCAGGCAGCCGTAAGTAACGCCTAGAATCGGTTCCAGATGAGGGTCCACGTATTGAATCCGGTCCGGATGCTTCTTATTCTCAATGTATTTCGGAATGGAATCCATCGGACCTGGGCGGTACAGGGAAATACCCGCTACGATATCTTCAAAGCAGTTAGGCTTCAAGTTCTTCATGAAGTCCGTCATGCCACCGCTTTCCAGCTGAAATATTCCCTCGGTATTCCCAGAAGCAATCATCTCAAAAGTCGCCGGGTCGTTATAGTCCATCTTGGAGAAATCAATGCGAACTCCATGGTTTTTCTCGATGAGATCCAACGCATTCCGAAGGAGGGTCAGATTCCGAAGCCCTAAGAAGTCCATCTTCAGAAGTCCCAATTCCTCAATGGTGGTCATATTGAACTGGGTAGCTGGCCCCTTATCCGAGGAATACAGCGGCACATATTCATCCAGCGGAAGTTTACTAATTACGACGCCTGCTGCGTGAGTGGATGCATGCCTTGGAAGCCCTTCCACCGCCATGGACATATCCAGAATCTCCCGAACCTGCGGCTCATTCTCATAACGCTCTTTGAGAGAAGGATTGATTTCCAATGCCTTGGAAATGGTCATTCCCAGTTCATTGGGAATGGCCTTTGCAATGGCATCCCCTTCTGCATAGGAAGCGTCTAGCACTCTCGCAACATCACGCACAGCGGCCTTTGCTTTTAGCGTACCAAAAGTAATAATCTGGGACACCTTATCTTTCCCGTATTTCCGAACCACATAATCGATGACGTCCTGACGGTGTTCGATACAGAAGTCCACGTCAATATCCGGCATGCTGACACGCTCTGGGTTCAGGAATCGCTCGAAAATCAGGTTGTATTTAATGGGATCGATTTCCGTAATGTGCATGGTATATGCCACAATACTCCCTGCCGCGGAACCTCTGCCCGGCCCTACGGCAATCCCATGAGTCTTGGCATAGTGAATGAAATCCCATACAATCAGAAAATATTCCACATAACCCATGGTTTCAATTACGTCCAATTCCGATTCCAGGCGCAGACGGTAGGAATTATGTTTCTCCATCGCTTCTTTGCCATATCGTTCCTCGAGGCCCTGGTAACAAATCTGCCGAAGATACTGGTCATTCGTCAATCCCTCCGGTGGAATGAACTCTGGAAGGTGGTATTCTCCGAAGGTAAATTCTACATGACAACGGTCTGCAATCTCTTGGGTCCGCTCCAGGTATTCCGGATGCCCTGGGAACAGCTCTGCCATCTCATCCTCGGACTTCAGATAGAACTCATCGTTCTCAAAGCGCATCCGATTCGCATCACTCACCTTGGACCCAGTCTGAATGCACATCAGTACATCCTGCGCTTTCGCATCCTCTCGATTAATATAGTGGGCATCGTTGGTAGCAACAAGGGGAATTTGAAGATCCTGGGATAACCGTTCCAAACCGGCAATCACCGGCCGATCCTCCGTCAGATAATGGTTCTGAATCTCCAAGAAGAAGTTTCCTTTGCCAAAAATACGCTCCAGTTCCATAGCCTCCCGGCGTGCCCCATCGTAATCGCTGTGCATCAGCATCCGCTGTACGTTTCCCGCCAAGCATCCAGAAAGACAAATCAATCCTTCACTGTGCTCCCTTAGAATGTTCTTATCCACACGAGGTTTGAAATAGAAACCATCGATATATCCAGCGGACACAATTTTAACCAGATTCTTATATCCGGTCTGATTCTCCGCAAGCAAAATCAAGTGACCACTATTTCGGTCTTTTTCCGGGTCTCGATCCGCCATAGTCCGGGCCGCCGTATACACTTCACAGCCGATAATTGGCTGAATACCTTCTTTCTTACAAGCTTTGTAGAAATCGATAATGCCGAACATGGCTCCGTGATCTGTGATGGCCAGCGCATTCATGCCCAGTTCCTTCGCACGGACGGGAAGATCACTAATTCGGGATAGTCCGTCTAGTAAGCTGTATTCACTATGTACATGCAGATGTGTAAATGCCAAATTCGTTACCTCATGTCCTGTATAATTTCTAAATATATAGAATTAATTATAGCATATTATGCAAAATTCAAACGCAGAAATTGAAATCTTTCGCCGAACGGATTCCGTGTTGAATATCTGAAGTAAAATATCATTCTGTAATTTCATTCTCAAGTTATTGATAAACTAAATGAGTGCAGTTCACATCTCAAAATTGTTTTTGTATTAATACAATCTCACACCCAGATTCACTTCGAATTACTTTGTGAGAAAATCTTTCCCCATGAAGGAAATTTGTGTACTAAAATGCTGGTATTTTTTGTATCTTCTACACTAAAATTTAAAACAATGTGAACAACTTGTGATGAAATATATCACTTTTTCTCACACATTCACCATTTTGAGCTTGTGAAAGGTTTGACATCACATTTTCGCATGCTATAATGGCGATAACAGCAAGGGTGAATCGGGGTTATCCTTGCAAATGCAATTATTATCACTCTTAATTATTAATCAAAAGGGAGGTAGTTATGTCTCTTTACATTTTGAAAGGACTTTGTGTAATTGGTATTCTGCTGAACGTAGTACTGATGTACAGAAAGATGAAAGAAATTCGTGCAAACACTGAGCCAGATGATATCTTTGGCATGACCGGTGAAGAACTGTGGCAGTCGCAGTGTAAGCACAACAAGTTCAACTTGGTTGTCGGCGTTGTAGCCAACTTCTTTGATACACTGGGTATCGGATCCTTCGCAGGTTCCTCCGCAGCGTTCAAGATAGGCAAATCCGTAGATGATATCTACGTTCCAGGAACACTGAACGTAGGTGATACCGTTCCGGTACTGACCGAGGCTTTCCTGTTCTTCGGATTCGTTGACTTGGATACCTTAACTCTGGTTTCCATGATTGTCGCTTCCGTTCTGGGTTCCATCCTGATGGCTGGTGTTGTATCCAAGCTGGACAGAAAGCACGTTCGTTTCGCAATGTTCGCTGGACTGTTTGTTCTGGGTACAATTATGCTTCTCAAGGTTCTGGGCGTTGGACCTTTCGGTATCATGGGTACTGCTCTGAAGCTGACCGGTGCGAAACTGATTATCGCTATCGTGTGCAACTTCGTTCTGGGTGCTCTCATGAGCGTTGGTGTAGGACTGTACGCACCTTGCATGGCTCTCTGTGCACTGCTTGGTCTGAACGTAGGTGCTGCATTCCCAGTAATGATGGGATCCTGCGCATTCCTGATGGCATTCGGTAATGGTCCTAAGTTCATCAAGGAAGGCAGATACGATATGGCAGCTTCTTGGTGCCAGGCAATCGGTGGTATCGTCGGTGTAATCCTCGCTTATGTATTTGTAAGCTCGATTCCGCTGAAGGTTCTGACCATTATCGTAGTATGCGTAGTATACTTCACATCCTTCATGTTCCTGTATGATGGCATTAAGAAGGGTTCTGCAGTATAGAACATATCGAGAAATCATTGGATGATATTAAGGGAGTGGCAATCGCCACTCCCTTTCTTATAGGTTCAAGTTTGTTCACCCTCTTACGGTATATAATCACATGATAATAGGCGGAGAAAATGACAGCCTTCTCCCCGCCTGATTTATTCGTAGATCCAATCTATTCCTCATCCTCAAGAATTTTCTTGAAACGATTATGTCTTACGTCGTTAATTTCATCCAAAATAGGCTGAATGCAGTTCCGATTCACACCGTCATAGCCGGAAGCCAGTCGCTCAGAAATTACACTCGCATCCTCCGGGTCATACAGCTTCGATAGATTCTTCATGCAGCGATTGACCATGCTCATATCCGCTGATTTTCGCTTCTCCACGTCTACTTTGCCTGGAAGATAATGGAAACTATCTCCATACTGTTGTAGCCCGTTATAGCCTATAATTCGCTTTAAATAGCTATCTGTCGGTTCACAGACACCCACACCAACAACGGTGATATGCTTTCCCTCCATGTTGAAATTCACATGATTCTGCTGAAGCAAACCCAGCTTCTCGATAACGCCCTCTTTAATCCATCCAATATAGATTACATTTCGATACAGCGAAGCATATCCCAGATACTTCCTGGTGGCTGGAATCATATCGCTCTTCAATGCGGTACGAATCCATTCCCCATATTGGAGCACGCTTCCATGTCTGCTTTCTACGATTACCAACGTGTCTGCACGGCTTTCTTTTCCATCTGCTGCACGTCTCTGGTCTGCTTTTCGATTTAAATTCTTCATGAACTATTATTCCTCTCTATAGAACACGTCTTACATCTGCAATCGTCTTTCCACTATAAGTACTTCCATTGGAACGATACAGCTTTGTCCGGCAGATACCGTGACTTTCATCCATGGCATGGACAATTTCTCCATTCCCTGCGTAAATCGCTACATGAGACAGTCCAGAACCAAAGAATATGATATCTCCCGGCTTCATATTTTTCGTTCCAACGGATTTTCCTCCAATCTCATGATAAAGGCCTCCCACCGTCATACTGGTCCAATGCTTTCCTGCGGGTCCCTTCGTGAAAACATAGTTCACGAACCCTGCGCAATCCAGCCCGGTTCGGATATCCCGGCCCCCCAATCGATACGGATAGCCCAAATATTTATCCGCAAAAACAACGGTGCCACCGTTCACAAAAGACTCCTTTTGCTGAGTCTGAATGATTTCTTTCGTCTCTTTCGCTGCATTCTGAGCCGGCTGTACAATGGAGGCTGCTGCAAAATTTACTTTTAAAGCATCGAAAGAAAGCTGCTTATTATTGGCTTTCACCTCCGCTAATATGGCATAACAGCAAAGCGTCACAAGTACAATCTCAATCAAAAGAATGGGTATTATTCTTTGCCGAACTCGCCTGTATAAAAGGGTTCTATTCATCTATAAATCCTTTCTCCACGGATATACGCTTTTGAACTGATTATACAATACCATAAAATAGCATTGCAAGGTGTTCTATCTCTTTCCTAACGACAGAAGCCCTGGTAGCCTTTTAGCCACCAGAGCTTCCATCTTTTAAAAAGGAAAGATTACATTCACTTATTTACGGTTTCTGATTTCCTTCTCCTTCATGCGAATCTTCAGAATCATTAATGCCTTCTTAACATCTTCCGCGGTCATGTTATTCTCCCCGACGGTATCGGATTCCACACCGTCCGGATTCTTACAGATATCCACCACGTTCTTCAGATTCGGGTCATCTACAACGAAGGTTGCCATGGTTCCACTGAAGTTCAGACCGGACATTGGGATATCCCTTTCGCCCAGTTCCTTTACACAGTTGGCATAATCCACATCGCTGTTGCCCCAACCATCTGAGCTCAGAGTTACGCCATCGGCACGCATACACTCTGCAACAATAGCTGCACGAGTACTATTTCTAATCTTATCCACGTTATCATCTGCGGTTCCAAATAGAAGGACTCCCATCAGGTCAATACCTTCATCTTCCCCAACAATATCTACCAGTGGATCTCTGAAATGATGTAAACTTGTTTCTTTGGTTGATGGTCCAATTCCCATAATCGCACCTCCTGTTATTGCATGGAACGGATAACGCCATCCCGGTATTCATTCGGTGTTAGCATTACCGGCATATTGCCCATTTCAATAATTGACTTACCGCCTTCTACACCAGAAGGTTCGTTCGGGAACAGGTGAGTATCGTACATAGCACCCTGACCTGCTACCTGACGGATAATCAGAACACGCTTCTGTCCCAGTCTTATCACATCATGATACTCATGGCGTTCCGTGCATTTATTTCCATTAAATTTCTTCAGAATGTCACGATATACCTGAATGAAGTCATCGCAAGCAGCATGTCCCTGCAGGCAACCTTTTCGTTCCTGACCCATTGCAGCTTCAAAAGTAACATCAAAAGAAATAATATAGTCGTTTTCATCTGGAGTACCAGCTCTTCCCAGAACTAGCTTTTCCTGCAAGTTCCCTTCCGAGGAACCGAATTCGTGTGTCTGCTTTCCGTTCACATCCACACCTGTCAGCATTACATACACACCGGTTGTTGTATGTGTAATTCCATCTCCGCATTTCCCCAGAACTTTGGTGGAAATCGGGATAATATCCATAATCGTATTCGTCCAACGATCATGATCCCCCGGCTTAATAATCTGAATATCAATTTTATTAATTGTATCGTACTTATTAACCAAATCCGGAATCATATCTTTTGAAACGGTGAATTTACCATCCATCGTCATCGAACAAGCATCCCCGAACTCTACTTCGTTCATATGGAATGCTTTAATCACCAATCTTCTTAAATCAATTTCTTTAACAGCCATAACAATACCTCTTATTAGGAACAATGGGGCAGAATAAATTCTGCCCCATCTTCGTTTCCGATGTCCTATTCAGTTGAACTAGATTACTGCGTGATATTCGAATGGCAGCGGAACAATCTTTCCTGGAGTCTGAATCTTCTCCAGCTGTTCCAGAGTTGCCTTTACGATACCAGTCTGCATCTCAACATTGTGTGGTTCACCTGCGTTAGCACCCATTGGTACCATAGGAGCTACGGCACGAGGTGTACCAGCCTGTCTTACTACAGGTGGCAGTGCTGCGATGATAACTGTAGGGATTCCAACGGACTCAATTGCTCTCTGCACGATTGTTGCAGAGCGGTGGCAAGTTCCTCATCCAGCAGTCATCATAACTGCATCAACGTTCTCTTCTTTCAGTCTCTTTGCAATTTCTGGACCTGTGTAGTTGGTGAATCTTTCGATGTTTCCGCCACCACCCATGAATCCATAGTGGTAAGGAGCAGTTCCCTTGATGAATCCTTCTTTAGCCAGCTCATGCAGTCTGGAAATAGGATACATGCAGTTGATGTCCTTATTTACATCAGAGTTATCGTAACCACCGTGAGTTACCATCAGCATATCCTCTGGTGTATCATCTGGAAGTTCTCTGAAAGTAAAGTCACCAGCCAGATTGAATCTTTCCTGATCAGTTCTGTGTACACCTGCAGCTGTAGCCAGAGCAACAACCATCTCGTTAAGAGGCTTTGTTACTGGAGCCCATACCGACTTCGGTGTAATAGGTACAAAGATTTCAGACTGTAAACCTTTTACAACTGTCATACTCATTTGTATTATTCCTCCTCGATATTTTTGTTTTGCGCCATGTCATACTGGCGTCTTCTACGCGCATCTATGTTACTGATATACTTGTCGTTGACTTCCGGACCCTCCTGTTCAATGAAACTCATATTCCAAGCAACCGTCTGCCCAACTTTAAGTTCTGTGTCCGAGATAATCATTCTCATTGGAACGAGCAGGTATCCAAGTCTTCCCTTGAGGTCGATTCCAACACCTTCGTCGTGAACCTCCACGATTATTCCTTCCATCTTGATTATCTTATCACCGTACTTCATGTATACCTCTCCTTAACTATAGATTAGTCGTATTTAGCCTTTCTCTTCTCACTCATTGGCAGGCTCTGCTCGTTCTCAACGAGTTCAATCTTTGTTCCAGTAGCCTTCTCAATCAGCTCAACGTTATTCTGCTTAACGTTTGCGTTGTAATGTCTTTCTGGAGCCTTGATTTCCTCGCCAGCCATCTTAGCCTTCAGCATAGCCAGTCCACGGATAGCATCCTCTTCGCAAAGAGTGTTGCAAGCCAGTACTTCGTTCTCGATACCGGACATGGACTTGTTGTTATCGATCATTGCATCGCAGTACTTGTTACCTGTTACCAGAGCACCCTGTACAGCGCAGAAGGAGAATCCTACAACCGGAACGCCTCTCTTACCGATCTGCTCAATGTGGGAAGTGAAGTCTACGTGGTTGTTACCGAATCCCTCAGTTGTAACGAATGCACCGTCAACGTTCATGGATTCAACCATCTGACCCAGTCTTCTGGATACATAGAACTTATCAGTGTTTGCCTGTGGGGAACCAACGAAAATAACGCCAACGCAGTCAACGTCTTCATCGTGTACAGCACCCAGTACCAGCGGCTCTCTCCAGTAGTGTCTGGACATTTCCTTGGAAGCCGGTCCGATGCAAGTCAGAGCGTGGATACAACCATCCAGTACTTCCAGTGGGTTCGCAGCAACCGGAACGTTACCCAGGTCAACGTTTGGCTTAGCACCCAGAACGCCAACTGGCTCTGTTGGGAACAGGAAGTTATCGTGCATTGCACCCTGACCCATGATTTCCTTAACTACTACAATCTTCTTCTTACCAGGGTGTCTTGTCTGCTGCAGAGTCTGAGTATCAACAACCTGCTCATCAGTCAGATCTCTTCTCATAGCCTCTCTGATCTCGGAAGTTACGTGATCAACTGCAGTATGGATAGCGATAGGTCCTGGTCTCTCCATGTTCTTCTTTCTGTCGATAACAGCTTCATACTTAATCATGATCTCGCCCTTATCTACAGCACCTGGACGACCCCACTGCATGTTTTCATCCAGATATCCTTCGGAAGAACCGAACTCACCAACCTGTACACCTTCTTCAGTTACACCGGTAACAACGGTTACAACACCATCCAGAACCTGAGTGATTCCTTCGCCCAGTTCCATGTCGGTATCTGCCTTACAAGCGATAGGCTGAATATCCATTACAGTCTGGGAATAAGTGTGATACTGATCCGGATTGATGATATCAATCTTCAGGCTCTGTACCAGCTTCTGCTCCTCAGCACCTTCGGTAGCTGCTGCTTCACGAATGTACAGAGTTGTACCTTCAATCTTAGTCTCGTCTGCAAGAACAACCTTGTCGATCTTGTAGTGCTTTCTTGTCATCTCTCTTACGACAACTTCTTCCTCGTCATCAAGAGAAGCTGCTGCTGGAGCTGCTGCACCTGCTACTGCTGGAGCTGCTGCTGGAGCTGCTGCGCCTGCACCAACACCTGTTGGGATTTCGATGTCGATGTTCTTTCCTTCACCAATGTGAAGCTTAATTGTGCCACCTGCTACTGCTGCTGGAGCTGCTGCTACTGGAGCTGCCTCTTCAGCTACTGCTTCTTCTGCAGGAGCTTCTTCCTCTGCTGCCTCTTCCTCTGCTGCATCGTACTTATCAACGATGTCTGGAGTAATTGGTGTCAGGGAATCTACAGTCTTAGTTAATTTCGATCCATTCAGAACCTGGCAAAGCTTAAGAGCGCCATCTGTGTTCAGAAGTCCAGAATCAATGAGGTCTGGGAAAATTGCCGGATCCTCAAAGTTTGCTGGCTCAAGAACAGTTCCTTCTTCTGCTCTGCAGCACAGTACTGCTGGGTCGTTCGCATGTTGTTTAGCTGTTTCAGCTGTGATTGACATATCGATCTTCCTCCTTAAAAATGTTTTGCCTTGCTTTAGCAAATATATATCTATTCACTCAAGTGCGCTAAATAATCGGGGTGTATCAACGCACCGAGGAAATAAATATCTTCCTTATATATACAGGGCAACGCAGCTTCTGCACTGCCCTGCAATATCAAATTAGTTGTTCTCTACGTTATCTACTACGTTGAGATCCTGATCCACGTGCTTGGATACTCTCAGTGTTCTGTAGAGAGGATGTCCAACCGCTCTCATCACGTGGTCTGTCTGATGCAGAACCTTCAAGCCCATCTTCGGACCGGAAGCCATTACTGTATTCGAGCAGTCAGAGCAGTTTCCGATGATGATGTACTCACACTTGTCCTTCTTGAACTGCAGGTTATTTGCAACCTGTCCCGGACAGTTACCCGGTCTCTCGCACTTTCTGGATCCGTTCGGCTGCTCCTGAGCCTGTTTGCAGTAGCACAGGGACACCGGATTACCATTATACTTCTTTGCAAGATCCTGCATTCTTTCCAGGTTTCCGCCACATGCACATACCAGGATTCCCAGGTTTGCTCCGTGGAGATCCATGAACGGCATGGAAATCAGAATTGCACCTGTATTCTTGCAGATTGGCTCATCTTCTGTGCAAGCTCTTCCTGTGAAGGCTCCGCCCATTACGATTTCGCCATAATCTCCATCAATTCCGCCTGCTCTCTCAATCAGAGAACCAACGCTTGTTCCTACTGGAACATCTACAAATACATGAGCTTCATTTCCACCATTCAGCTTGCCTCTTACGGTAAGGTTCTTCAGGAAAGAAGGCTTTCTCTCATCAATAGCTTCTGCGACTCTTGCACAGGTCTCACTGTTGATTACAACGGCCTTTGCTGCACTTGGAAGCTGACTTGGCTCTAGCTCAATTCCAAGACATTCTCTTACTACAGCTCTTTCTTCGCCCATCGGGTAGATATCTGGCAGAAGATGTCTTGTAATTGCTGGCTCATCTGCAAGAAGCTTATCCAGATTCTCGATAGTATCGTGATGCTTCTTCTTAATAGCGATGATTGCCTTGTCTGCTCCGGAAATCTCCATTGCATACTTGATACCCTTGATTACCTTCTCTGGCTCTCTATCAAGCTGTTCGATGTTATGAGCCAGTCCCGGCTCGCACTCGGAAGCGTTCACCAGAATGTATCCATCTCCATCAAAGTGAGTGTCCAGCTTGATTCCGGTTGGGAATCCTGCACCACCCATTCCGACAACACCTGCTGCCTTAACCATTTCCAGCGGTGTTCCTTCTGGAATCTTCTCATAATCTTCGCTCTGCTCTTCATCTGGCTTGATGATGATTCTGTCTTCCAGTACATCTTCAACAACACCATCTGCGCTGGAGAAAATGTTTGCTCCAAGACCAGTTGGCTCAGCAATCAGAGTACCTCTTCTGACTTTGTCACCCTTCTTGACAACCGGTGCACAAGGCTTACCAACATGTTGTCTTAACAGAATTTGCAAATTTTCCATGACACAATCTCTCCTTAAATTTTTCCTGAATTGGCGAAAATTTGAATCTCATTACAAATTATCGTCTTATTACATGATGAATAATATCACAGATTTATATTTAAATCAACGATATATTCTAACCCCACATTGAAAAACTCTATAAGTTCCACATTTTCATTCAACTTATTTATTCTTTGAAAACAAAGGGTTTTAACGGTTTACATTATACGAAATTTCCATTTATTTTACCTTGTTTGTTAAATAACTGTTATGGATTTCAAATGATTCTTATTATGAATTTTCGTCATGCATATCAGTTGATATTGTTATAGAAATATTACAAATTGTCATATTGACATTGCTAAATTCTAGACTATAATGGAATTACAAATTGTAGATTATTTAACTTAACCTACACTCAAAGCGACCTAATCTAAGGAGGTATTAAGCTATGGCATTAGAAGCAAAGGTTAACGTTGGTCTTTACACAGATCACGTTAGAACAATCGAAGCACACACATCTGGCGAGTACTGCAGAGTTGCTCTGGACTGCCCTGAAATGAAGGGAAACACCATGATTGAGAGAAAGCACTATCTGCAGGAACATCACGATGATTTCAGAACCATGCTGATGCATGAACCTCGTGGCCATCACGATATGTTCGGTGCAATTCTCTGCGAGCCAATTCACGAAGAAGCTGATTTCGGTATCTTCTTCCTGGACGCAGGTGGCTGGCTGAATATGTGTGGTCACTGCTCCATCGGTGCAGCTACTGCAATTCTAGAAGGTGGACTTATGGAAATGAAAGAACCTCAGACCACTGTTAAACTGGACGCACCTGCTGGTGTTGTTACACTGGTTGCAGACTGCAAAGACGGCAAGGTTACCGGAGTTACGCTGACTAACGTACCTGCTTTCGTATATAAGAGAAACCTGAAGATGGAATATCAGGGCAAGGAAGTTACTTATGATATCTCCTTCGGCGGTTCTTTCTTCATCATGGTAGACACAGAGAAGAACTTCGGCATCAAGGTTGGTCCGGATACCGCTAAGTTCCTGAAGGATTTCTCTAGCTATGCACTTCAGGAAGTTAACAAAACAGTTGAGATTCAGCATCCAGAACTGGATATCACAACTGCAGACTTGGTTGAGAACTACTCCACAGTTGACGAGCCAGAACCAGATATGCTGACTCTGAGAAACCTGGTTGTCTTTGGTGATCCGACAGATCCTCAGCTGGATCGTTCTCCATGCGGAACCGGTACTTCTGCTAAGCAGGCTCTGCTCCACTCCCTGGGCGAGTTAGATGTTGATGTTCCATTCACATATGAATCCTTCATCAGCACTAAGTTCATCGGCAGAATCAAGGAAGAGACCAAGGTTGGCGATTACGATGCTGTTATCCCAACTGTTAAGGGTGCTGCTTACCTGTGCGGTGAAGCAACTTGGTTCTGTGATCCAGATGATCCGCTGACAAAGGGATTTGTAGTTCCTCAGTAAGGTTTTCGGAACTGTAACTGAACACGAAATCGAAAGGACTCGGCTTATTGTGCCGAGTCCTTTATTTTGTTCTTTATTTCACTGCAAACCGAAATACCCCAACGTTCACTTGCAGCGCAATATATATTCACAGTCTTAGCAAAGCAAAACCGGCTGCATAAGTACAGCCGGTAAAAAGGAGTTATATCGCTTCATCTACCCCGAAAGCTCCTCCCCTTACAGAGGGAACTCAATTGCGATGTCTTTACCTTCTCCAATGTAAAGCTTCAGAACGCCTCCTGCTGCCTTCATTGTAACGCCACTTACGGAACCACCTACGGTTGGTGCAGCAACTTCTGTGCTTTCTTCCTCTGCAACCTCTTCCTCTGCTTCATCTTCTACATCTTCATCATACTTATCGATAATGTCCGGTGTAATCGGTGTCAAGGAATCAACGGTCTTCGTCAGTGTAGAACCATTCAGAACCTGTCCCAGCTTCAGAGCACCATCTACGTTCAGAAGACCTGTATCAATCAGATCTGGGAAGATAGCTGGATCTTCGAAGTTTGCGGGTTCAAGTTTCGTTCCCGCTTCTGCTCTGCAGCACAGTACTGCTGGATCATTCTTGTGAGCTGCTGCGGTTTCTGCTGTAATAGACATAGTAAACATCCTCCATTCAAAACTCATTATTACTATATTTATATATTAGCACAGTCCATGCACTTCGTAACATTGAAAAAATCTATCACAATAAGTCATGGTATTGTAAAATATAAGATATTTTGTGCTTGTTACTTTTTTGAAATAACTTGTTGACACAGCTGTCTATTTGCGGTACAATAATGAAGTCGGTTGAGCGCCCATAGCTCAATTGGATAGAGTAGCACACTACGAATGTGAAGGTTCGGGGTTCGAGTCCCTGTGGGCGCACCAAGCTGAAGCAATATGCTTCAGCTTTTTTATTACCTGAATTTCCATATGACGTACACCATATAGAAGGAGCCGGCTGCACACGCAGCCGGCTCCTTTGTCTTTCCTCCTCTATAGCTTATGCCTGTTGTTCTTGTACAGAATCATGAAATAGTAGATGCACATTGCAAATAGTGCACCACCTAATAGCATGGATAATTTATGCATTCTGGTCACCTCTAATTCTTTGAATAATACTTGCCTTTTTTCGGATATACTTCTTTGATGGTACCCTTCTGGTAGGCCTGCAAAAGTTGCTCCAGATCCCCAATTTGCTCCCGAATCGCTTTACCGTTATCCGTATCCACAATGAGCATCCGCTGTGGAAGCGTATACACAGTCTGAATCACCGGACTGCTGAATTCCTGGGTGCCATCTGCTTTTAGCGGTTGATACGGCTTGTGCTGGGACAGCGCCATGAATCTGGAATTGAAGATGAAAGTGTATCCCGCAATTCCGGTGGTTTTCTGGTAGGCTTTGGAAATACCGCCATCGATGACGTACAGCATTCCGCCCCCCTTGATTGGGCTCTCGCCATCTTTGATTTTGACCGGAACGTGGCCGTTCAGAATCTTTCCGTGGGATGCATCCAGTCCGAAATCCCGAATCATCTTCACACAGGTTTCTTTCTGGTGAATCAGTCTGTAGTATGGAACGACGTGTTCCTTATGGGTGGCTTTATCCGCAATGAACAACCGTTCAAAGGTAGTCATCTTATCCTTACCAAACAACGGTGAATCTGGGCCAAGCCACAGATACCACATGAGATTTGCGGCCTCTGCCGATGTCTGTCCTTTCGGTGGGTTGAAGTAGGCATTTCGGATTTCTTTGTCCAGGTGTTCCATCAGCTTTGCACCATGCTGGGTGACTCCGTTGATGGTTACATCTCGGAATTCTCCATCTTCGGTAAAAGGAATGCATCCGTGGAACATCAGATTTCCGTTCAGAGTCTTGTACAGTGCCCCATGACTGTACAGAAACTGGATATGTTCCTGCAACTTCTCCGAACGCAAGATGGATGCCTCCAGCGCCACCATAACCTCTTCCTCTTCTGAGGTGAGTTTGTACGGATTCTTTGGATCAATGGTTGGAAGATTCGTGTCCTTCAGCGGATACACTTTTCCTTCTACTTCAACAGTTCCGTTCTCAAAGTCGATTTTGTCCAGAAGGAGCCGTTTCTCCAGATGCATTTCCGGGTGTTCCTGGATAATCTGACCTTCAATCTTGAACTGGCAAATTGCAATCATCTTGTGCATCTTTGCCGCCAAATCCTCTGGGATTGGGTCAAATCGGTTCTTATCCAACACGTGGGGCCAGAAGGCTTTGCATTCATCGTCTTTGTAAATTCGTTCTGCCAGAGTTGCCAGCGGTCTCAGATTGATGCTGTATCCATACTCCAGCATATCGAAGTTATTATAGCTGACATTCATGCGGATGATATTGGCGATGCAAGCCCTGTTTCCACAGGCGGCGCCCATCCATACCACATCGTGATTTCCCCACTGAATGTCCACATCCCGGTGGGACATCAGGAAATCCATAATAAGATGTGGTTTCGGTCCACGGTCGAAAATATCTCCGATGATGTGAAG
>JBNMGJ010000069.1:0-8984 GCA_050872185.1 Mogibacterium sp. | reverse complement strand
GCTCAGGGGACAGAGCACCGCTCTCCTAAAGCGGGTGTCGGAGGTTCGAATCCTCTCTGGGACACCAGGAATATTTAAAAATCGGCGTCAGGGAATTCTCCCTAACGCCGATTTTTTAGTACATAGCGGCTGTTGCTCTATCTCTTGCAACCATCTCCTGTTAATCCTGATTTAATAATCCTCAGATAACAGGAAATCCACCAGATGAACAATCTTAACTCCGTCGATATTACCGGTGACTAGTTCATCCATCGTTACCACGTATTTCGGATAGTTGTCTTTGATTTCAAGAAGATTGGCAATTTCACGATTGGAATTCTCCGGAAGATTTCGGCACACTTGCACATAAATCCGTTCATCACGTCGCACGGCCACAAAGTCAATCTCCTTGGTTGCTTTTTTTCCGATATACACATCGTAGCCTTTCCGTCGAAGTTCAAAATATACTATGTTTTCCAACATGGCGGCAACAGATTTCGGATTGAAACCCATGATGCAATATTTGAGGGAAGCATCTGCAAGATAGAATTTTTCCTGTGTTTTCAGAACGGTCTTGCCCTGCATATCGTACCGTTGGCAACGGTAAATCACAAAAGCCTTTTCCAACCATTCCAGATAGTTATATACGGCCTCTACTGAAAGAGAACGTCCTTCACTTTTTAGAAATTTCACGATGGCATTGGCCGAAAATGTTTTCCCCACATTCTCAACAATATACTTCACTACGCGGTTAAACAAGTCAAAATTCGTGATATTGTGACGCCTAGTAATATCGCTTGTGATTACGGAATTGTAGATGCCCTCGACAATCTGATAGGACGAACGCTCATCAAAATTTCCAAGTGCAACGATAGGAAAACCTCCCATACGTATGTACTCGTTCAAAAGTTCTTTCGGTGTGAGTCCGCTACCCTTTTTGAATTCCAGATATTCGGAAAAAGATAAAGTAAAAACAGGAATGGAAATATAACGTCCTGTCAAATAAGTAGAGATTTCGCTAGACATCAGTTTGGAGTTGGATCCAGTCACATAGATATCGGTGTTATTATCCTCAAGCAAACTGTTAACAACTCTTTCCCAACCGTTCACCTCCTGCACCTCATCCAACAGAAGATAGTAACGTTGCTCGTCAATCATTTGATCCTTGATATTGCGGTACATCTGCTTAGCGGTCATGCCGTCTTCCAGCTCTCCTGAGGTAAAACGTATATGGATCACATGATCTTCGGAGATACCGCTGCCAATTAGGTCAGCCTTTAACATTTCCAAAATCGTAGATTTTCCGCAACGGCGGACACCGGAAAGTATCTTCACCAGCGGAACATCCCGATAGGTTTTCAGTATATTCAAATAGTAAGGTCTTACGATCATAATATCACCTCCTTGCCATTAGTATATCCAAAAACTTCTTTACAGTCGATAGTTTTTACTGAAATTCCAGAAAAACATTTTATTTTCCTGCTGTTTTTCTGGTTTCTGTTCTTATTTTTAGCAGAAATCACATTAACGCCCATTTTTTAATACGTAACGGCTATTCCGCGCCTTTCCAATCTGCTCAAGATATCCGCTATTCACTAATCTACGCAGCAATCTAGACGCCGTGGATGCACTGGTTCCGATGATTTCCTCTGCCTCTGCCCGCGTAATATATCCACATTCCTTGACCCGTTCCAGCACAAGAGATTCGTCATAATCGATTTTCACATCGGATACGGAATTCTTTGGCTTGTTCTCTAGCGATGGATACTCTATGTTTTCTTTTCGGCCTGTATTCACATTCGGAAGAATAATTTTGAATGTGTTCTTCGTCGTTTCAATAACTGGTTCTTCAGAAAATTTCTCATAAACGTTCATGATTTTACCCAGTCCCGTTCCATAGGCTTCAATTAGATGCAGTCTATAGAACACATTTGCCAAAGCCGGATTCCGACAAATCGAAATACCTGCCATGGCATCCTCCAATTCAATTCCCGGCACAAGACCGCCGATAGATACGAACTCAATTCGATTTTCATAAATGTTAATGAACGAACTAGCACGGAATCCATAATCCCGATGTACTAATAAATTCAAAAGTGCTTCACGCACAGCAATCTCCGGATAATCTCGCACATCAATTCTCGATAATCCTTCGATAGTTGAACGAGTTTGATTCCGGAAATCAATATATTCATAGACATCATTCATCTGCTTCAAAAGGGATCCTGAGAATTCCCTACGGTCTTTGAACACAGTCTGATCCATTCCTTGGAATACTGCTGCTTTCACCGTGTGTGGATTCTGATCTGATAATAGCAGCGCCAGATTGGTATACAGTCCGTCACGGTCTATACATTTCAACGTTCGCATCTGATGAGTGCCGAATTCCATCTCTCTCTTGCTGAATTCCGTCTCCGCTGCACTAAATGAAAGATTTTGCTCCACGCTTCTCGTTTCCTCAAATAAATCTCCATCCGTCTCCTTAATCATACTCCGAATGGCCGCATCGGTTGCCGGAACGGAAGAAAAACCTTGTCTTACATACACACCTTCCGGACGCATTCCCTTACGCGCAATATAATAAGGACGAGCCGTTCCCCTCTGCACTTCCACCAGCAGAACCTGTTTGGCAGATTCCTCAATAATCTGGTAATGAAGAAACATGGTTATATCCGGTCGAATTCCATCCCGCACCATATTACTGATTTGAAGTGCAGATTCATCAGGATCCGAAAGGCCAGAAACAGTTCCATCATCTTCTATTCCGACATATATTTTCCCACCACCGCAATTTGCAAAGGCAATGATTTCTTTTTTAATATCATCCACGACGACTGATTTCAGTTCTACTGTTTCGCTTTCATGGTATAACATTTTCGTCTCCTTTCGTCTCCATATCGTGTCACAATCATATCAAATCAAATCAATCAAGTCAATCGTTTTGGTGAGATTAACGAGATTGATTTATTATCAACGGAAAGAAGTTCGATTGCAAATTACTGGAATTATTATAGACTTGCTAAAAAAACGACGGTGCCGCATTAAATGCGACACCGCCGTTTACGTCTCGTATTCAATTACCGGCGGCGAGAACCTTTGCGAAAGGCTTCCGTTCTCGCCGTCATATGGTAAAGCTTACTTATCTGATTTGTCTGCCTTCTTAACCTCACCAGTCTTGAAAATCATCTTGCTTTCGCCGCTCTGACTCTTCATCTTGCCGCCGACGAAAGATCCGTCAGAAGCCGCTTCGATGGTTGCGTCAACTCGGTTAATCATTCCCTTCAGGTCTGCATCCTTGACGGTGGATACCAGCTTCTGAATGCCGCTCTTGTTGAATTCGTACATTCCGTCTGCCAGAGTATCTGCGCCATCAGCCAGCTTGTCCGCACCGTTGGTGAGCTGTCCCATGTAGGTCACAATCTTTCCGGTTCCTTCGTCTACCTGTACAGCACCGCTGTTCAGCTGAGTTGCACCGGAATCCAGCTGTGTTGCACCTTCATCCAACTGGGATGCACCTGCGTCCAGCTGATCCACGCCGGTCTTCAGACTGGTCTGATCCTTGGTATCCGTCTTAATTCCTGCCTGCAGGCTCTGAAGTCCAAGAAGTGCGCCTGGGTGGAACTTTCCATCCTTATCGGTGTATCCGTTAACTCCTGCATCCAACTGAGCAGCGCCAGAGTTCAGGGATGTTACTGCAGCAGACAGGCTCGGAACCTTGGTTCCATCCTGCGTTACAGAACCCTTGTTCACAGCGGTATCCAATTCGCTGGTTCCGTCTGCCAGACTCTTTGCGCCCTTCTTCAGTGCTTCTAGGTCTTTCGTATCCGAAGACGTAATGCTCTTGTACATTCCGTCTGCAGTCTGCTTTGCCGTTGCAATCTTCTTCTTGTCCGTGTTAACAGAAGAGACGGTGCTGTCTACGCTCTTTTCGTAGTTTTCCACCTGTGTCTTCAGTGCGCTCACCGCTTCAAAAGCATCCTGATCTCCGCTCGCCTTTGCTTGCAGCATGGCTTTGTCCATTGCCTTATCCAGCGCCTCAGTGGATGGAGCATTTACGGTATCCGTGTTGACTCCTGCCAGATTGTCGCTAATGGACTTTGCCGTCTGTGCCAGCTGTGTATTCTGCTGCACCAGTGTTTCTCCCAGCTGGTTGATTCCAGCGCTTACGCTCTGCGCACCCTGATTCAGCTTTGTTGCGCTACTGCTCAGTCCATCTGTGCCATTCACCTTACTGTTCAACAGCTCGGTTCCTGACTTCAGCTCTGTAGTTCCTGCGGACAGACTCTGTGCACCGGTTACCAGTTCATCGGCGCCATCCGACAGTTTCTGAACGCCGGACTTCAGATCTGTTGTACCGCTCTTGAGGCTCTTGGTTCCCTTCTTCAGATTGGATGTACCACTCTTGAGACTCTTGGTTCCATCCTTCAGACCGGAGGTTCCCTTCTTCAGGGTCTTGGTTCCATCTTTAATCTGAGCGGAACTATCTGCCAGCTTTCCGGCACCCTTCGCCAGTTGGCCGGATCCTTTTACCAGCTTCTTCGAAGCATCAGAGAGTTCGTCCATGGAATCTTCCAATTCGTCGGCATCGCTCTTCGCGTCGTCCAGCTTGGAGGTGTCTACATCGTTCATGAATCCAGAATCTGCTACCGTGTAGGTTCCGTCAATTTCGAAGTTGGTGGTCTTCGCATTGATGGTAACGTGATCCGGAATGTCCAAATCGTCCACGTCCAGGTTGTCACTCATTCCCGGAAGTGCAATGCCTACAACTGCAGTGTTGTCGCCGTCGTTGATGGCTTTGCCGTTGTTCACGGTTACGTTGGAGAAGTCGTCGTTGCTGAGAACTACGGCACTCATGATGGCATAGGGACGAGTCATGTCGTAGCCATTCTTCTTCACGCTGTCGTTCACATCGTAGTCGAAACGAATCTGAACGTTACCCTTCTTACCAGCAATCTCATCGGCGGACATCTTGGTTCCGTCCAGGTAGTAAGAAATCTTTACTTTTACCGGAAGCTCACCACTATATTCGCCGGTGTAATTGATGTCTTTGCCCTTAGCTGCCCAGACCAGCTTGTTGCCGTCTCGGGATACCTTCTCGTCGCCAGAGGTGTTCTTAATGTTCTCCAGCTTGGTATAATCGCTTAGGTTGTCGGACTTGTTCTCATTCTTCAGCCATTCGCTGACGGAAACATCGCTAATCTTTCCGTCGGCATTCATTACCGCATATACGGTCTCGGACTTCTCGCCGCTCTCTGCGTTCTGCAGCATCTCCGGAAAATTATCGTTGATGGTCTTTTCCGTGTCTGCGCTTACTTCATTCATCTGCGGCACATAGAACAGTGCTGTGCTGCATGCCAGTACCCCCGCGAGAACCGGGGCGCCGATTTTCTTGAGTTTTTTGTTAAGCTTTACCATTGTTCAATCCTTTCATGCCCCTAGTAGTTTTACAAATAATATGATCAAATGCCATAAGCATTGACGGTAACAGGAAGATTACAACAATCATACTGATAATCGCGCCTCTTGCAAGCAGTGAGCACATCAGGCTGATTACGTAGATGTTGGAGTACACCGATACGCTGAAGGTCGCCGCGAAGAATCCCAGTGCGCTGACCAGAATCGACGGTATCGATGCCTGAACGGCGGTATCCACCGCTTCGTGTTTTCCAAGCCCCCCCATTCGCTCGGTCTTGTATCGAGTGGACATCAGTATCGCGTAGTCTACCGTGGATCCCAATTGGATGGTGGTGACGCACACCGGTACGATGAACGGTAGTTCCACTCCGGTGAATCCACAGATTCCCATATTGATGTAGATGGCCAATTCGATGACCAGAATCAGTATGAACGGGAAGGATATGGACCTTAATACGAAGAATATAATCACGAATACCAGTCCGATAGAAATCCAGTTCACCACCTGGAAATCCGTTGATGTTAACTTAATCAAATCCTTCGTTGCCGGCGCCTCACCGATAACCGACCCGTTCTTGTCGTATTTGTGGACAATGTTGTTAACGGTATCTACCTGCTTGTTCACCTCATCCGTAGATACTCGGTACTTCGAATTAACCAGTATCATCTGGTGCTTATCCGACCGAAGGGATGTGCTCAGTTCCGATGGAAGCATGTTCCTCGGAATAGCGGAACCCAGTAGTCGGTCTTCACCCAACACGCTCTTCACGCCTTTGACATTCTCAATCTCCTCACTCATGGCTCTGCCATCCTTAGCAGACATCTTGGCATCCGCCAGAATGATATAGGAAGTATTGATGCCAAAATCCTTCGACAACTTGTTATTCGCCGTATAGAACGGAACGATTGACTCATCTATATCCGCTTCATTGCCGATCACCATCTTCGTCAGGTCGTAGCTGGTGTTACTGTGGTTATATCCATAGATTGCCGGAACCAACAGAATCAGGAAGAAGACAATGTACACTGCATATTTCTGCGTCAGCTTCTTCGAAATTCGGTCGGTATTCGGAATCAACGTCTTATGTCTAGTCTTCCGGAGTACCTTCGTAAAGGTCAGAATGAGCACCGGCAGCACTGTGACACTGCATACAACGCCGAACACAACGCCCTTCGCCATAACCAGTCCCAAGTCCTTACCCATTGCATAAGTCATGAAGCACAAAGCCAGGAATCCCGCAACCGTGGTGATAGAACTTCCGGTGACGGATACCAACGTGGCGTTAATAGCCTCTGCCATGGCCGGTTTCGGTTCCATTCCGTCATCCAACTTCTCCATGTAACTGTGCCACAAGAAGATGGAATAGTCCGTCGTAACACCCAGCTGAAGTACCGCTGCAATCGCCTTAGAAATGTAGGAAATCTCTCCAAATATGATATTGGATCCCATATTGTAGAGAATTGCCATTCCGATACTCAAAAGGAACAGGAACGGTGCCACATAGGAGTCCAGCAATAGCATCATGGCAATTAGCTGCATAACGACTGCGATTGCCACGTATTTGACCGCCTCTGTCTCCATAATGTTCTTCAGATCCAATACGAATGAAGTCATACCGGCGATATAAGTATTCTTATTCGCCAATGTCCGAATCTTCGCCACTGCATTCAGCGTCGCTTCCTCGGATGTACTAGTATCAAAGAACGCCACCAGCATCGTGGCATCTTTGTTGTTGATATTGTCCTGCACCACCTTCGGATACATGGATATTGGAACGGAAGGGTTGACCACGGATTGCAGGTTCACCACAGAATCTACGTGATCTACTTTCTCAATCTCATTCTTCAGCTTCGTAACTGCATCTGTCTTCATGTTCTCCAGAACGATGATGGAGAAACCGCCCTTGTGGAACTCGTCCATCATGAGGTCTTGCCCCTTCATGGTCTCCATATCGCTTGGAAGATACGACAGCATATCGTAGTTAATCTTCGTCTTCATCATTCCAAACATGGATGGAATCAGTAGCACGAATGCCACTACGAGGATTACGTGCCGAAGTTTCACAACTGCTTTGCCGAAATTCATCTCTTGAATCCCCCTGTAAAAATAAGTTTCTTTCAATCAAATGTGACCGATGGTCATTTCATCATCATGTATACTAGCACAGGAATGACCATGAGTCAATAATTTGCTCTGATTTTTCTATAAAACATCACATTAATCTCTGAAGCCACTTTATTTATAAGGCATACAAGATTATGACCAGTAGTCATTTTCTCTTGACGAATTTCCCCTGTAATGGTATATTATAGAAGAATCGGGAACCTAAGACGGTTCCAAATTACTTTTACAAAGGTGTTATCATGACGAAAGTTGATCTAAAGAAGAACAAGAAACGCCAGGATATTCTGGACAGTGCCTATGAGCTTTTCACCACGAAGGGCTTCTCCAGCACTACCATTCTCAATATTGCCTTGAATGCCGGAGTGGGGAAGGGGACGTTCTACCTGTACTTCGACAGCAAGGAGGCAGTGCGGGACGAATTAATTGTGATTAAGGCATCCCAGATTCTCACCACCGCGGTGAACGAAATGGAGACCCATATTGGCTCCATTCGAAATGTGGGAGTTGCGGACCGCTTTATCTATGTAGCGGATTATATTCTCAATTATCTATCCCAGGATTTGACCCTCCTTCGCTTCGTTTCCAAGAATCTAAGTTGGGGGCTGTTCCTCAATACCAAAGCCGATGAAGAGAACGATGACGTTATCAACTTCAAGGACTTCATTTCTCTTCTAATTGAAAAGGATCACATCAAGCTGAAGAATCCGGATATCTTAATCTACACATTGATTGAGATGGTGAACTCCACCTGCTACAGTGTCCTTATCCATCAGGATCCAGTGAGCTTTGACGAGTACAAGCCTTATCTCTACCACTGCATCCGGCTTCTGATTAACGATGCAGTGGAAGCGTAGGCAGTGGTTAGTGGCTAGTGGCTAGTGGCTAGTGACTAGTGACTAGAAATCTCTGAATCCACGGTATTGTGGTAGTGAATAAGGCACTGTTAGTTGCAACTAACCACATCTGATTATAGGATACATTCTTTCGATATTATTGTCAATCCCAGAAGTAGAAGGGAACCTCACTGTTTCTTGTCTACATGAAATATGCTATAATTTACTCGGTTTCCGGTCGGGCTCTACACCGCATCGGAAACCCGAACCGGCGGACCCAGTGCGGATGGCTGTGAAACATCCGAGGAACACCGGGTCTGCCGCCCAACCCGCTGATGGCGGGTATTTTTTTGCAATTTTTTCGTTGGCGACCGGGGATTGGGACGGGGTTGGCCAACTGCTGGGAGTTTGGGTGCCGGGGTTTCGGGTTGGCGAAGATTCGTTTTTTCTTAGGTTTTTCGCCATCTGCTGGGGTTTCGGTTGGCGAATTTTCGCCTTTTCTTAGGTTTTTCGCCATCTGCTGGGGTTTCGGGTTGGCGAATTTTCGCTTTTTTCTAAGATTTTCGCCATCTGCTTGGGCTGCTGGTTGGCGAATTTTCACCTTTTCTTAGGTTTTTCGCCATCTGCTGGGG
>JBNMGJ010000213.1:0-3111 GCA_050872185.1 Mogibacterium sp. | reverse complement strand
GGCCACCCACTTCGCTAATTCGCCCAAGGGACCTTGCCGTCATCGCATGGGACAGAGCGAAGGACTCATGAGTTAATGGTGTGGATCCCGTAATAATGGAAACAAACATGCCGGTACTAATTCCAGCCCCACATGCTCCCCAGAAACCACAGGCTCCTCCGGGCACACTTCTTCCTCGGCTTATCATCTCCTGAAGCGCGGCCTCTAGATTCACGTTACCTCCGGCATTGCGATATGCTGTCAAAAGCGCGGCGCCCACCATCACATGGTGTTCTGGTCCGTGCATATGACAGAACGGCATATCCATCATTTTCTCGATAATCTCAATGGGATTCTTGGAATCCGCCTTCATGCAAAGGGCGATAATGGCATCCATTCCTCTCATATGACAATCGTTACATACATAATGCCCATTTACACACCGTGTCTTACTATTTTCCTTTCGATGGCAAATCTCACATTCCATCCGCTCATCTGACTCCAGATACACCAGCGGCGCTCCACAGATGAGACATTCTTCTAAGTTTTCCATACTCTTCTCCTTGCTGCGCATATCTATAATATTATCCCAGGATTGCCTCTGATGTAAACATCTTTTATGGAAGAATTTAACATTCTCCCAATATGACCGTGGGATGAAGTTATGGCGGCAGCCCAACGCAATCACTACACTTCCAGCTCTTCCTACCGCCAACATGTTTGCTCCTGCACAAATGTTGGTCACGGTTCCAATACGGAATCGTAGGCTTTCCAGGAAACTTCCCGCCATCTTTTCACATTCCATTTTCGCCATTCGTCCCGTTTTGTAAAAATAGTTGGCGCCCCGCCCATCTATTTCCAATGTTTCCACGGATTCGGCCGCCAACAAATCACATGACGGTCACAAAGCCGAAAAATGGATCCCGCTCTTTACGCCCCCATTTGCGTGGGATTCAATTATGACGAAGAAAATATCCATCGCTAAGCAAATGATTCCGCAGGACCCATTTGCGTACGATGGATATTTCTATATTCTTTGACATCCACAGAAATTCGTGGTAGTATATCCATATCAAAAAGGATGCTACCGATAGATGGTTCGCCCTTAAATTAAATAGTTATTAAAAGAAATAACCGTTCCAATTGAAGGGATTTATGGGGCGGTTATTTCTGTTTTTTGTTGATATCTTTACCGAGATTATACCCGATACTTAGAAGGGTGAGACAAAAGCCCACGAACTCCATGAGATCAAATATACTCATCGATATCCCCCTCCTTTCTGTAAGATTCCCCGAGGGGTTTCTATGTGAACGAAGGGTCACAGATACAGGAATACATCCTCCCTCGCAGAATTGGTCCTACGGAAGATTCTGCTCCGGGAGAATGTATTCCTTTCGTGTGTTTCATTATTTCAGAACAGATGGCGTTCGAAAAGAGGCGAAACCCCTTGATACGTAAGGTTTATAAACCTCACACATCAAGAAATCATCCCAATGTGATCGTGGGATGAAGTTATGGCGGCGGCCCAACGCAATCACTACCCTTCCGGCACTGCCTGCCGCCAACATGTTTGCTCCTGCTCAAATATTGGTCACGGTTTCAATATGGAATCGTAGGTTTTCCAGGGAACTTACCGCCAACTTTTCACATTCCATTTTCGCTATTCGCCTATTTCGGTAAAAATAGTTGGCGGCATGCCCATCGTTTCCAAGGAGTTCCTGGAATATACCGCCATCATATCACATGACGGTCACAAAGCAGCAAAACGGATTCCCTCTCTACGACTCCCATTTGCGTGTGATTCAAATATGATGAAAGAAAATATCCATCGCTAAGCAAATGATTGCCAAGGGCCCATTTGCGTGCGATTCAATTATGACGAAAGAAATATCCATCGCAAAGCAAATGATTGCTGAAGGCCCATTTGCGTGCGATGGATATTTCTATGTTTTGACATCCTCCAGAATCCGTGATAGTATAGCCGTATTAAAAGGGATGCTACCGATAGACGGTTCGCCCTCAAATGAAATGATTATCTGTAGAGATAGCCGTTCCAGCTTGGGTTATGGGGCGGCTATTTCTGCGTTTTTGATATATCCTTGCCGAATGTGTATCCGGCACCGAAGCAGCTTATGCCGAAGCATAATACTGTTATCAGTTCCATAATACTCATTAGCACAGCCCTCCTTTCTGTAAGATTCCCATATGGGTTTCTATATGAACGAAGGGTCACAGTCCCTCCGGAAGAAGGGCCAACCGCCTACCGTATATGGTAGCATCCATGATGCGATTATATCAGAATGATTCTCACAAGAAAAGAGATTGAACCTCTTGATACGTAAGGTTTATAAACCTCACACATCAAGAAATCCCCCTGCCAACACATTCCGCCTATAACACACGAAAGAAATATCCATCCCTAAGCAAATGATTGTCGAAGGCCCATTTGCGTGGGATTCAATTATGACGAAAGAAAATATCCATCGCAAAGCAAATGATTGCCGAAGGCCCATTTGCGTGCGATGGATATTTCTGTCTATTTAATTTTCGCCAGCACATCTTGGAAGATGGCGTAGTTCTTCTTGACCCCGTCGTCCAGGTCGATGGTAATCATCCGATCCGCCAGGTGGTGGATCTTCTCTTCGAATTCGTGAATCTCCAGTAGCTGATCCGACCGCAGCTTAATCTCCTTCCGTAGCCGCACTTTCTCAGTAGTGCTGGCATCCTCCAGGCGTTTTTCCAAATCCTCCAGAAGGGTCCGGTACCGAGACTGCTGGGGGTGAACGTAGTCCGTTCGAATCCGAGCCACCGTGTCCCGGCGGTACCGGTGCAGGTACATCAGACACTTGAACCCGTTCTTCTTACCGGAATCGAAGAGCCAGTAAATCGGTCGTTTCTGGTACGTTTTACAGTGGTCTTTGTAGAAGTCTTTGAGGAAGTAATTCCGAATCACGTCCTTCGGCTGCTCCCCGTTCTTTCCGCCCAGGGCCTCCGAAATGAACTCCAGGTTCTCGTCCAACGTCTCATCTCCGTAGACCACTCGAACGAATTCCACCAGCCGTCCTACGATGTCGTCCTGGAAGTACTCGTCGTCGCAGATTGGCAGAACGTTATCTTCATCTGGGATGAAG
>JBNMGJ010000309.1:0-1131 GCA_050872185.1 Mogibacterium sp. | reverse complement strand
GTTCCAAGTCACGTGAAGCTTCGGATCCTCCTCGCCCAGCTCCCGGAAATGTCTCAGCACCGTGTGCACATCCATGTTCTCCGGCACCAACACTCGGTAGGTTAGGAAAGGTTCCAGCACCTCGCCACGGTCCGGATCTTCACATCCCAGGGCATCTCCGGGAATCACTTTAGACAGTCCGGTCACCCCGCAGACCATGCCCGCTTCCACTTCGTCGGCGGATCGGTACTTCATCCCAGAATAGAGGCGAATCTGATTCACCTTCTCTTCCCAGGTTTCCCCGTTCTCATCCGTTCCATGGAGAACGGTGCGCACTGCCAGCCGGCCTCCTGTAATCTTCATGAACACCAGTCGCTCGCCCCGCTCGTCTCGGCTCACCTTGAAGACTTTGGCCCCGAAAGATTCTCCATACTCCGGCTCCAAAGTATACCGATCCAGACAATCCATCAGATACTCGATGCCCTGCATCTTGAGGGCCGATCCGAAGATGCAAGGAAACAGCCTCCGGCTCTGAACCGCACCTGCAATATCCCCATCCGTCACCGGCAGATCCGACAGCACCTTCTCCGCCAGCTCCGGCACCTCCAGGGTCAGGTCGTCCAAGAATTCCTCGCTCTTCCGATTCCGGCTGAAGTCCACAAAGCCCTCTCCGAAGGTCTCCTTCAATTCCTCCACAATGGTCTCCCGCTCCCGAACCGCCAGGTCCATCTTGTTGATGAACACCATCACCGGTATGTTCCGCTGCCGCAGGAGTTTCCACAGGGTCTCGGTATGACTCTGAATTCCGTCCGGTGCAGAGACAATCAAGAGTCCCAGGTCAATCACCGACAGCACCCGCTCCATCTCCGCCGAGAAATCCACGTGCCCCGGCGTGTCCAGAAAGGTCACCTCCGTATCCCCCGCCTGGAACCGGGCCTGCTTCGAGAACACCGTGATTCCCCGGTTCCGTTCCACCGTATTTCCATCCAGGAAAGAATCCCCGTGATCTACCCGGCCTAACTTTCTAATTTCGCCTGCCCGGAAAAGCAGGCCTTCCGATAATGTGGTTTTACCTGCATCTACGTGGGCCAGGATACCCATGGTAAGTTTTTTCATCGATGGAATTCCTTTCTTTCTTGTGCTATTGTAATG
>JBNMGJ010000044.1:0-11448 GCA_050872185.1 Mogibacterium sp. | reverse complement strand
GAAAACACGGTCTTCACCTGCGGCGATGTCAAGGTGGCGCCGGGGGCTTTCAACATCGTCGCCAGCGATGCCTTTATTCAGATTGACTGCCGAAGCCGGAAGATTTCCAACGTGGACCGGGTGCTGAAGGTGTTCTGGGAATCCCTGGATAAGAGCCTTCGGGACAACAAAGGACTGTCCTACGAAAAACATCAGAAAGTCCATTCGGATCAGGTGACCATGGATCCAGAGATTCAGAAGATGATTGAAGAAAATGCCCACGAAGCGGGAATTCGTACATGGCATCTCTTGTCTGGGGCAGGTCATGATGCCATGGTGATGGCAGACATTGCAAGGACGGCAATCATCTTCGTGCCGAGTAAGGAGGGGCGGAGCCATGTTCCAGAGGAATGGACGGATTACGAGGACCTTCAGAAGGGTGCAGAAGCATTGTACCGTACAGTACGGGAACTGGCATCCAAATAGATAAGTAAGAAAGGGGACATCCATGGAATGGACACTCCATGTGAACGATAATGTTATTCAGTGTAAGGATGGAGCGAATCTGATGACAGTGCTCCTTCGCAATGGATTCGAGCTGGACAATGCCTGCGGTGGCCGGAAAATCTGCGGAAAGTGCAAAGTTCGCGTGATTTCTGGAGCAGAACCATCTGCGGCAGAACAGAGACATCTTTCTTCAGATGAGGTGGCGCAGGGAATCCGATTAGCTTGCTTTGTGAAGGTGGATCGGAATCTTGAGGTAAGAACACTTGCGGAAAAGAAAACTGCTGAATACAAAGCGCTGATGGAGGGTTACCTTCCGGATTTTGATATCGCCCTTCCAAGGGATGCGGGGAAATACGGAATTGCAGTGGATATTGGAACCACAACGGTGGCCCTTCGCCTGCTATCCCTTGCCGATGGCAAAGTCCTGGGAGAGGCAGCGGATGTGAACCCCCAGAAGAAGTACGGCCTGGATGTACTGAGCCGGATTACCTATGAGATGGATAACCCTGATAAGGGAAAAGAAGAACTTCAAAAGGCGATTGTAGATCTTTTGAACGATTTAATCCGGAAGGTGTGTTCGACGGTGGAAATTCTGCCGAATGAAATCACCCGTATGGCGGTAAGCGCTAACTGCACCATGATTCACATGCTCCTCGGGGTGGATGCCAGGTCCATCGGAAGAGCCCCTTTCCAACCGATACTTACCGGATCCCAGCGCTTTCTTGGAGAAAAGATTGGCCTAATTTGCGGTGAAGCGGAAGTGTACTGCATCCCCGCTGTTTCCTCTTATATTGGAGGGGATATTGTGGCTGGGGCCTATGTATGCGGTTTGAAGAATCGGAAGGGAAACATTTTGTTCATCGATATCGGAACCAATGGGGAGATTATATTCGCGCAGAACGGAAGAATGGATTCCTGTTCCTGTGCGGCGGGACCGGCTCTAGAGGGCATGAATCTGAGCTGCGGAATGCGGGGGGAGACCGGAGCAATTTCGGATATCTTCCTCGATGCAAGTCGTTTGGAATACTCGGTAATCGGAGGTGGAAGTCCGAAAGGTATCTGCGGAAGCGGAATTCTTTCGGGTATTTCACAGCTTCTTCGGAATGGTATTCTTCGGAAGAGCGGCGCCTTCGTACGCATTGAGAGACTTCCCGAAGGGGATTACCGGAGAAAGTATCTGGAAGTGGAAGAGGATGGCACCCGGTCGTTTCTATTGACGAATTCTTCGGAGTCCGGTGGAAAAACAATCCGAATTTCACAGCAGGATGTGCGCCAGGTTCAGCTAGCGAAGGGGGCGATACGTTCTGGATTTCAGGTCCTCCTTTCTAAGGAAGATATAAAGGCGGAGGAAGTGGACCTTGTCATTGTGGCCGGTCAGTTCGGATCTCACCTTGCCGCTACGGATCTTACGGGCACGGGAATTCTTCCTACGTCCCTCCAGGACCGGATAGAATACGTTGGAAATACGGCTCTTTCCGGCGCTTCCATGGCTCTCCTCTCGGATTCGGTAAAAGAAGAAATGGAAGAATTGAGCCACCGGATTGAATACACAGAGCTAGGGGAAGCAGAGGGGTACGAGTACATTCTCGCCCAGTGTATGGAGTTTCCGAAACAGGGGAAATAATTATACTTAAATAGTAAACTTACTTGCATAATTGCAGTGGTATGGTATCATCAGAGTATGAATAGAGAAGATACGGGTAGAGACAAAGAAATAAGAAAGGTTGCAGAGGAAGCACTTGAAGTGGCAAAGAATCGGATTGTTACCAATATGCGATTCATGGACACGGCGGTTTTCGCGCTTCGAGATATTGCAGAAGGGGAGGCAGGACTCCTATTCTGCACGGATGGAAGCGCGCTGCACTATACTCCGGAATACATCTTGTCCTGTAGCCGGAAGGGGCTCTCGGAAATGGTGCACAACTATCTTCACGTGCTCCTTCACTGTATTTTTCGACATCATCGTATCGGAAAGCAGATGGACCGTAGATACTGGAATATAGCAACGGATATGGCAGTGGAGGCATTAATTCAGTCCTTTGAAAACAAGGCGTTTTCTTCGGTGCTGCAGGATGAGAGACGAAGAACTCTTGCTCAAATCCGCACAGAGACATCTAGCCTCTCGGCGGAACGCATTTACAAATATCTTTCTACTGCCGGATACACGGATACGGAACTTCAGGATATGCAGTGGCTGTTTCGAGTGGACAGCCATCATTTATGGTATGGAAATACTAATCCGGAGATGGAAGTGAAACCTCAGGAAGATGAAGACGCTTCGTTGGAAGATGCGGATTCCGATTCTCCGGACTGGGATAAAATTTCTCAGATGGTAAAACTATCTCTGGAGGCAGAAGAAAGAGGCGAGGAAAAAGGAGAACTTCTGGCTGCACTGAACCGGCGAACCATCCGCCACATGGATTATAGTACATTTCTCCGGAAGTTCACCCTTTTCCGCGAGAATCTCCGAGTAGATGATAACGACTTTGACTATATCTTCTACACCTATGGATTGGAACTGTACGGGGATATGCCTCTGGTAGAACCCCTGGAATACACGGATGAGCGAACCATCCGAGATCTGGTGATTGTCATTGACACCTCTGCATCCACAGAAGGTGAATTGGTGGAAAAATTTCTGGAAAGAACGATGGACATACTCTCCGAGAGCCGAGAGATTCGAAACCGATTTAATATTCATGTTCTGCAGTGCGATACAGCGGTACAGGATGACCGGATTCTCCGGAGTCCGGAAGATGTGAAGAACTTCATGGATCACTTTGAAATCCGAGGAATGGGCGGAACCGACTACAGATCCGCATTCCGGTATGTGAATGAACTGGTGGAAAAGGGAACTTTCTCAAGGTTACAGGGGCTTCTGTACTTCACCGATGGAAAGGGAATCTATCCGAAGCGGAAGCCGGGTTATGACACGGCCTTTATTTTTGAAGATGAGGAAGCCGCCGGGGTGGCGAAGGTACCGTCCTGGGCGATGAAAGTGGTGTTAGGAGGAAATGATGAATATTGAACAAGCGAAGAAGCAGGTGAAATATGCGGTAATCTCCTACTTGTCGAAGGATGAGTACGGAGATTACCGGATTCCGATTTCGCGACAGCGTCCGATTTTCCTGATGGGCCCTCCGGGAATCGGAAAGACCGATATTATGAATCAGATTGCAGAGGAGATGGACATTGCACTGGTATCTTATTCCATGAGCCACCACACCCGTCAAAGTGCCCTGGGCCTGCCTTTCATCTCGAACAAAGTGTACGACGGCCAGGAATATCGAACCACTGAATATACCATGAGTGAAATTATCGCCAGCATCTACGATGTGATGGAAAGTAGCGGAAAGAAGGAGGGGATTCTGTTTCTGGACGAAATCAACTGCATTTCGGAAACACTGGCACCATCCATGCTGCAGTTTCTTCAATACAAAGTCTTCGGTCGCCATCAGGTGCCGGAGGGCTGGGTCATCGTGACGGCGGGAAATCCGCCGGAGTATAACAGTTCCGTTCGGGAATTCGACCTGGCCACGTTGGACCGGCTAAAGCGAATCGATGTCACGCCGGACTTCACCGCATGGCACAAATATGCGCAGAATGAAGGAATTCACACAGCGGTACTGACTTATCTGGAAATTAAGAAAGATGATTTCTACTCAGTGAAGACTACGGTGGATGGAAAGGAATTCGTCACCGCCAGAAGCTGGGTGGATCTGTCGGATATGATGAAACTCTATGAAGAAAATGGGCTCCCAGTGGACAGAGAACTAATTCGTCAGTATGTGCAGGACGAACGGATTGCAAGAGACTTCGCAACCTATTACGATTTGTTCTATCGCTATCGGGAGGCCTATCGTATTGAAGACATCCTTCGGGGAGAGGTGGCGGAAGAAGTTCAGAACCGAGGACAGGAATCGGCCTTCGATGAGCGGATTACGGTAATCCGGCTGTTGATGGATGCCCTAACCTATGACTTCCGAAACGTGAATGAATACGGGGAGGCATTGAATGAATTCTTGTTACAGGTAAAAGCGCATAACAGTGAGTTCGCAGCCTCCGCACCGGCGGAAGCGGTAGAATTGGCAGAGAAGATTCAGAAGGAAAACCGGGAGGACTTTCTCAGAAAGAAAAAAGCAAATGCGGTATCGACTCGCCAGGTACACATACATCAGATTCTAACGGGGCTTATTGGAGAGGTTGCCGATGCGCTACAATCCACATCCATGGAAAAACCAGGGGAGGCAGAGAAAAAGGATACGGTTTCGGTAATCCGTGATTTCATTCAGCCAAAGCAGATGCATCGCAAGAAATTAGCCAAGGATACGGGCAATCGGCTAGAGAATGCATTCCGGTATATTCAAGATGTGTACGACGAAAATGAAATGCTTGTATTTGTCACCTCACTGACGGAAAACCGAGAAAGCACTGCATATATTGCCACCTATGGATCGGAAAGCTACTACAGATACAATCAGGAACTGCTTCTGGATCAACGAGAAGATGAACTGATGCGAAAGATTAACGGATTGGAGGAAGAGAATGCCCACACTGATGTTGCGGGAGACATTGATCAGTTACGATAATCGGTATGAGCATTATCAGGTACCGGAACACATACGAACTATATCGGCGAATTGCTTCAACGAGCGATGGGAACTGCGATGGTTGACTCTTCCGGAGGGAATCGGCACAATTGGAGATAATGCTTTCCGAATGTGCATTCACCTAGAGCGAATTGACATGCCATCCTGTGTAGATGAGATTGGGGAAGGCTTGTTCAAACAGTGCCGGAGCCTTAAATCCATCACGATGCCGAAGGGAACTCAGCGAATCGATTTCGAGATGTTCCGGGATTGTGAGGCGCTTGCGGAAATTGTTTTACCGGAAACGATAGAATCGGTGCACGAAAGTGCTTTCGCCAGCTGTCGAAATCTTCGTTCTCTTGTGGTGCCGGAGAAAGTGTTTTGCATTCTCCAAGAAAGAACGCAGGATATGGCGGCGAGAACGTATATGGAACGGGCGAAGAGTTTCGAGGATAGCGCTGTATTTAATTCGTACATAGGGGTCCACGAAAGAAGTCTGGTGGAAGGCGCCATTGCAGAGAATCAAATTCGTGCAGTCCGGTATATGGCGGAACGAGGGATGATTTCGCCAGAGAATATTCCCAGGTATCTGGATGAGTCTGGTGAAAAGAAGCGGACGGAGATTACGGCCATCCTGCTAGAAGCTCAGAAAAATAATGAGGAAGATTTGCTGGATTGGGATCCTTTCGGCGACCTTTAACGCGAATCCAGTATGAACCAGAAGTGCAGTTGTTTTTGAAAAAAATCATAGACAAAGGCATCTAGCTATGATATTATATTTGAGCTGATTAATTTTGTACCTTAGCTTCAGCGGTCCGACTCTCCTGACGGCTGCGATGCTATGGTGAATAAGAAGAAAAGGAGAAATACAATGATTACAAAGGAAATCAAGCAGAACATTATCGAAGAGTACAAGACACACGAAGGAGATACTGGTTCCCCAGAGGTACAGGTTGCAATTCTGACTTACAGAATCAATGACCTGAACGAGCACCTGAAGGAGCATCACAAGGATTTCCATTCCAGAAGAGGTCTTCTGAAGATGGTAGGTCAGAGAAGAAACCTGCTGAAGTACCTGAAGGATACTGATATTGAGAGATGCAGAAGCCTGATCGCTCGTCTCGGACTCAGAAAATAGTTACTTTTTAAAGCGGGATGTGTTCCCGCTTTATTTTGTATTATAGGCAAAATCCCAAGGTTAAGTGAATGATTAACAGGAAGGAGTTGTTAATTTAATGGGAAGATTTACAGATTATCGCACATTTAAGACTGCATTAGGTGGAAGATTGCTGCAGTTCGAAATTGGTAAGGTGTGCGAACAGGCAAACGGACAGGTTACTGTTCGTTATGGTGAGACCGTTGTTAACTGCACAGCAACTGCATCGAAGGAGCCGAGACAGGACATCGACTTTTTCCCACTGAGCTGTGATTATGAAGAGAAGATGTACAGTGTCGGAAAGATTCCGGGAGGTTACATCAAGCGGGAAGGAAAGCCGGGAGAGAAGGCCATTCTTACCTCTCGTCTGATTGACCGTCCGCTGAGACCACTGTTCCCAAAGGGTTTCCGGAATGATGTTGTAGTTGTTGCTACTGCATGGAGCGTAGATCACGATTGCTCTCCGGAAATTGCGGCAATGCTGGGTTCCTCTGTTGCACTGGCAACATCGGATATTCCGTGGGATGGTCCGACGGCTGCAGTTGTTGTAGGAAGAGTAGATGGTGAGCTGATCATCAACCCAACCTATGAACAGAGAATGGCATCGGATATCAACCTGACAGTTTCCGGAACTAAGGAAGCCATCATGATGGTGGAGGCCGGTGCGAACGAAGTACCGGAAATGGAAATGCTGGATGCTATCATGTTCGGTCATGAGGAAATCAAGAAGCTGTGCGAATTCATCGAAGAAATCGTTGCCGAGGTCGGTAAGGAAAAGATGGAATACAAGGTGTTCAAGGCTTCCGAAGAAGTAGATACTGCCGTTAGAGAGTATGCTACCGACAAGATGATTGATGCCATCAAGACCGTGGAGAAACAGGAACGTCTTGCAAACATGGATGCGGTAGAGAAGGAAACCAAAGAGCATTTTGCAGAAATTTTCCCGGAAGGGGAGAAGGAAGTTTCCGAAGTTCTCTACAACATCAAAAAGGAGAACGTTCGTGCCATGATTCTGGACGACGGAATCCGTCCGGACAACAGAAAGCTGACAGAGATTCGTCCGCTTTGGTCCGAAACCGGTCTGCTGCCAAGAGCTCATGGTTCCGGTCTCTTTAAGAGAGGCCAGACGCAGGTTCTGTCCGTTGCAACACTGGCACCAGTGAACGAAGCACAGAATCTGGACAGCATTGATATCGATAGAACTACGAAGAGATATATGCATCAGTACAACTTCCCGGGATACTGCACTGGCGAAGCGAAGACGAGCCGTGGTCCAGGAAGAAGAGAAATCGGACACGGTGCCCTGGCAGAGAGAGCACTTCTTCCGGTAATTCCAAGCGAAGAAGAGTTCCCATATGCAATCCGCGTGGTATCGGAAGTTCTTTCTTCCAATGGATCCTCTTCCATGGCTTCCACCTGCGGTTCTTGCCTGGCACTGATGGATGCGGGTGTTCCGATTAAGAAGCCGGTATCCGGTATCGCAATGGGTCTGATTGAGGGTATTAATGAAGATGGCACCAGCCGTTATGCCATCTTAAGTGATATTCAGGGAATGGAAGACTTCCTGGGCGATATGGACTTCAAGGTAACCGGAACTCCGGACGGTGTTACTGCACTGCAGATGGATATCAAGGTGCACGGACTTTCCAGAGAAATTCTGGAGCAGGCACTGAATCAGGCCAAAGAAGGCAGAGCGCACATTCTGGAGAACATGCTGGAAGAGCTGCCAAGCCCAAGAAAGGAACTGTCTCCATATGCTCCGCGTGTTATCTTCATGCGTGTTGATCCGGATAAGGTTCGTCTTGTTATCGGACCGGGTGGAAAGACTGTGAACAGAATCGTGGAGGAAACCGGCGTAAAGATCGACATCTCGGATGATGATGTAGGCAAAATCTGCATCTACAGCGAAGATATGGCAGGCGCAGAAGCAGCGAAGAGAGAAATCGAGCTGATTACCAAGGATGTTGAGGTCGGTGAAGTATACAAGGGTACCGTAAAGAGAATCATGAACTTCGGTGCCTTCATCGAAATCCTTCCGGGTAAGGAAGGTCTGCTGCACATCTCCAAGATGGCAAACCATCGTGTAGAGAAGGTAGAAGATGTCATGAACATCGGCGATGAGGTTGAAGTAAAGGTGACGGAGATTGACAACCAGAACCGTATCAACCTGTCCCGCAAAGATTTGGCAGGCCGCAGATAGTCTTTCGATGGAAATTCCTCTTTAGGGATGATATAATCTGAATAATTAAAGCTGCGAGACCACGCAGGGAAAGGAGAGTCCTTTGTTTGACAGAGCTAAGACGTTCCGCTATTTGATAGTTGCTGTGGCTTTCGCAGCTTTTCTATATGTAGCGGGATTTGTGAATGCCGACACGGTGTACGGATATACCACACCGAATTATGATGTGAACATCACGGCGAACAAGAATCAGACCTTTGATTACGAGGAAAAGATTACCGTGGATTTCGGAACCAGTTCCAGACATGGAATCTACCGAAATATTCCGCTGAGCAGCAAATACCGAATTAAGGATATCCAGGTAGAAAAATACGACTTTGATGTGTATGAAGAATCTGGTAACAAGGTGATTCAAATCGGATCCGAAGATTCTACGGTAACGGGAAAACACAAGTACGTGATTCACTATACGATTCAAGGAATTCAGGATAACGATACCAAGGCGGATTACTTGAATCTGGATGTGATTCCTCCGGAGTGGGATACGGAGATTGGACAGGCCACGGCGACGATTCATTTGCCGAAAACCTTCAAATTCCAATCTCTCCGTTACTACAGCGGCAGATACGGAACCACTCGAAATGAATACGGAACATGGAAACAGTCCGGAAATACGATTACGTTTCAGGCCAACAATCTTCCGTCTTCTGCAGGAGCATCCGTATACGGAGTTCTTCCGGAGGGAACCTGGACGGGGTCACTGAACTATAACTGGCTCCGAACACTCATGCTTCTGGCAGCGGTGATTGGAATCCTTGGTATGGTTCTTTTACGCATCACTTGGGGAAGAAATCCGGATGTGACGGAAACCGTGGAATTCTATCCACCGGATGGACTGACACCAATCGATATCGGCTATATTATTGACGGAAATGTAGACGATAACGACATCACGGCTACGTTCTTCTACCTGGCGGATAAGGGATATATCGATATCGATGAGTACAAGAAGAACAAGTTTAAATTTACCCGGCTGGGAGATCTTCCGGAATCGGAGAAACCATCGGTGCAGCGCTTCTTCCGAGGAATTTTTGGAAGCTCGGCCTTCAAGGATTATGCGACACTGAAGGAAAAGGATCCGAAAAAGCTGGTGGCCAAAACCAATCAGATGGGCGGAAGAATGAATACCGCTTTCGAGGATATTCCAAGCCTGGTGGACGACGAATTCTCCGGAGCTCATCGTTTATTCACGGCAAAGTCGAAGACCGCCGATGTAATGGGGAAAGGAATCCTCTTCCTAATTCCGATGATGGCGGCGGCGATTCTCCTCTTCCTGAACACAACCCTGTCGCTGCTGTACACGGCGGCAATCAGTCTGATGATTGGGATTCTGTTCGTGGTATTGTCGGGACGTCTGACAAAGGTATACTATTATCGGAAGAGTCGGAAGGGCTCCTCCACCGTCCTACGCTTTGCATTCTGGATTCTGATATATGTTGTGGTCGTAATGGTCTACATGCAATTCGTCTGCTTCGATAGCACCTGGGGATTCAATGACGGCCGGATTACGACAGTGCTCTTAGCTTTCTTCATTGTGGCACCGCTTCTGCTTCTTGGAATGAAATCCAGAAGTGAATGGAGTGCCGGAATATATGGAAGAGTGCTTGGATTCCGGAATTTCATCCGAGATGCGGAACTGGATAGGTTGGAGGCGTTGGTAGAGGAGAATCCATCCTACTTCTATAACATTCTTCCTTACGCTTATGTGTTCGGAATGACGAAAAAGTGGGCTAGCAAATTTGAGAACATTGCGGTGGAACGGCCATCCTGGTATTCGCCATACAATGCGGCAGACGATTCCTATTTTGATATCGTGATGATGGACTCCATGCTGAACCATGTTTCCACCGGTGTAACCGAGGCTATCGAGGACAGTATTGCGAAGAGCTCCGATTCCGGCGGAAGCGGTGGATTCTTTAGCAGTGATAGCGGCGGAGGCGGCTTCAGTGGAGGCGGCTTTGGCGGCGGAGGCGGCGGTGCCTGGTAGCATGGCCGAAGATATTTTTACCCCTGCTTATTGGCAGGAGAAAGGAGTAAGCGTATGTTAATTGCAATTCTGGTAGTTGTAGTGCTGATTGTAATCTGGGGAATTAGTGCGTACAACGGTTTTGTAAGAGGTGAGAACGATGTGGAGGAAGCGTTCTCCACGATGGACGTATATCTCAAGAAGAGATATGATTTGATTCCAAATCTGGTGGAAACGGTGAAAGGTTACGCCAGCCATGAGTCGAAAACCCTCCAGTCGGTGATTGCGGCTCGAAATGCGGTAGGGGCGGCTTCTACTACTAACGAGAAGATTGCCAGTGAAGCGGGGCTGACACAGGCGCTTCGTTCCATTAACATCGTGGCGGAACAGTACCCGGATTTGAAAGCCAATCAGAATTTCCAGGAACTGATGACACAGTTGAAAAGTGTAGAGGAAGACATTGCCAATGCGAGAAAGTATTACAATGGATGTGTGAAGAAATTCAACATCCGTCTCAAATCTTTCCCGACCAGCATTATCGGATCCATGTTCCATTATGAGAAGAAGACGCTGTTCGAGGTGGCTTCTGAGGAAGAACGGAATAACGTCAAGGTCAGCTTCGACAATTAGCCGAGAGGACGGGCGCCCTGCTTGCAGGGCGCTTTTGGTATTTCAAAGAACGGAGACAGGTTGCAATGAAGGAATTGTACAAGAAGGGATATACGCAGAATCGGGAGATTTCCTGGCTCCGGTTTGATGAGCGGTGCCTGGAAGAAGGGGCGGATTCGGAGGTTCCGGTGCTGGAACGAATGAATTTCATTCGCATTTTTTCCAGCAATCTGGATGAATTCTTCATGGTCCGTGTGGGCAGCTTGCAAGATCTCAATCAGGTTGCGCCGGAGAACTTGGATCCTTTATCCGGAATGACGCCGAAGAAGCAGATTCGGAAAATTTGCAAGGAGACTGGGTTTCTCTATTACAAGCGGGATCAGATCTACGATTGTGTCCGTCG
>JBNMGJ010000087.1:0-7357 GCA_050872185.1 Mogibacterium sp. | reverse complement strand
GCTCTTTGCCATCGGACGAAAGCTCACCACTTCCATGTTCTCGAAGAGCAATACTGCGAAAATGTATCAGTTCTTCGGAATTATTAACGATACTTTTATCGGATATATTGTGGGAAGAATTATCGATGCCTGCATTATCGGAGCCATCACTTACGTGTGCATGTTGATTCTGGGTCTTCCGATGCCGGAACTCATTAGCGTGATTGTGGGTGTGACCAATGTGATTCCTTTCTTCGGGCCTTTCCTGGGGGCGATTCCATCGGCCATTCTCATCGTGCTGGATAATCCGATTCAGTGCCTTTACTTCCTGATTATGATCCTGATTATTCAGCAGATTGACGGAAATGTGATTGGTCCGAAGGTGGTAGGTTCTGCCATTGGATTGAACAGTTTCTGGGTACTGATTGCCGTACTTCTGGGAGGCGGACTCTTTGGATTTTTCGGAATGGCACTGGGGGTACCAATTTTTGCTGTGATTTACCGCTACATCAGCATGAATACCTCAGACACCCTGCGCCGGAAGAATCAGGAAATCAGCACAGACAAATACGAAGATTACAGCAAATATGATATAGAAAAGGATGAACTCAAGAACCATGAATAATCTAAAAGAAGATTTGATTCAGCTTGGAATTCCGGAAGAACAGATTCTGGAAAACGAAAGCATGGCAAAACACATTTCTTTCCGGGTGGGCGGAAATGCGGATTTCTATGTGACTTGCAATAATAGGTCGGAGCTTGCGAGTCTCCTACAGTATCTGACGAAGAGAGATATTCCCCATATGTTGATTGGAAATGGATCCAACCTGCTGTTCCGAGATTCCGGATACCGAGGGGTAATCATCCACCTGGATGGGGAATTCCAAGATTGTCAGGCATCCGGAACCACGCTGACGGCAGGAAGCGGAAAGCTTCTATCCGGAACCGCCTCGGTGGCTACTAAGAACGGCCTTGCTGGCATGGAATTCGCCAGCGGAATACCGGGAAGCTTGGGCGGTGCCATCTACATGAATGCCGGTGCCTACGGTGGGGAGATGAAAGACATCGTTCGCCGAGTATACCTTATGACCGGAGACGGAAGCCGAGAGTACGTGAAGTCTTTAGAAGAAATGGACTTCAGCTACCGTCACAGTGGAATTCAGGACACCGGTGAAATCGTCACGAAGGTGGAACTGGAACTTACGAAAGATGATCCGGAAGCCATTCAGGCCAGAGTGGCAGAACTGACGGAGAAGAGAGTTTCGAAACAGCCGGTGAATTATCCCAGTGCAGGTAGTACCTTCAAACGTCCGGTAGGAGGTTATGCTGCTGCATTAATCCAAGATGCTGGTTTGAAAGGCACCTCCGTAGGAGGTGCGGAAGTGTCGGAGAAACATTCCGGATTCATCATCAATAAGGGCGGTGCCACCGCCACAGACGTTCTTCAGCTCATGGAGCTGGTGGAGGAGAAGGTCTATGAGATGTCCGGAATCCGCTTGGAACCGGAAGTTCGGATTATCGGAGAGGACGACTAATGGACAACGATTTTTCCAGATATGTGTTAACGGCAGATTACCACACCCACACCCGGTATTCCAAGGGTCTGGTATGCTATTATCATGGAAAAGGCACGATTCTGGAGAATGTTAAGGCGGCTTCAAACCGCGGTCTTTCCGAAATCGCCATTACGGATCACGGACCGGGACATATGTTTTACGGTCTTTCCATGGAGGCCGTACCGGAGATGCGCCGAGATGTGCAGGAAGCCAAGAATCAGTTTCCGGATATGAAAATCGAACTGGGGGTGGAGGCCAACATCATCCACAGCCAGAATGGGCTGGACGTGAAGCGGTCGGATATATCGAAATTTGATTTTATCAACGCAGGATATCACCACGGTGTGCCGAAAGGCGATATGATTCGAAACCCCATCTGTTCTTACGGAGTCTATCCTTCCGGAAGTCGGACGAAGCTTATGGCATGGAATACGGAAATGGTCATCCAGGCGATTTACGAGAACCCGGTGCGGATTCTCACCCATCCCGGCGACAAGGGACCCTTCGATGTAGTGGCCTTGGCAAAAGCCTGTCAGAACCGAGGAACACTGCTGGAGATTAATAACCGCCACAATCATCTGACGGAGGAGGAAATCCGGAAAACCATGGAGTATGACGTGTCCTACGTCATCGACAGTGATGCGCATCGGCCGGAAGAAGTGGGAACTTACGAAAGCGCCCTCTGCCGTGCCCTTCAGGCAGGATTGCCGATTTCCCGGATTGTTAATGTGGAAGAAAGATACGAAATTACTACAGATATTTGAGACAGAATGTGAGATGGAGAAGGAAATGAAAGTTGTAATTATTTCAGGCCTTTCCGGTGCGGGTAAGACCCGGGCAGCGGACTGGTTCGAAGATCAGGGTTATTACTGCATCGACAATATGCCACCCCAGCTGGTGAAGAACTTTCTGGAGTTATCCCTTCAGAGCGATAACCACATTGAGAAGGCAGCGTTCGTGGCTGATGTGCGGGGCGGCGAATTCTTTGATGAGCTGGAGGCCTGTGTGGATGCCCTTCGGAAGATGGAAGGGGTGGACAGCACCCTTCTGTTCGTGGAAGCCTCTATCAACACCATTGTAAAAAGATATAACGAAACCCGCCGGATGCACCCCCTCACCGGGGGCCGGGCGACAGCCAAGGTAATCGAAGAAGAGAAGGATATGCTGGAAGGTGTCCGGAACAAAGCAGATTATATTCTGGACACCACCCACATGAAGGTGTCGGATTTCAACCTGCAGCTTTCGAAAATTATTCTGGGAGATGAAGGGGAATCCTCCTTCAACATTAACCTGACCTCCTTCGGATACAAGTATGGAATTCCAACGGAATCGGACATTCAGGTGGATATGCGGTTCATTCCCAATCCCTATTATGTGAAGAGCCTTCGAAAGCTTACCGGAAACAATAAGAAGGTATCTTCCTATGTACTCAAGTTCGATATCACCCAGAAGTTTCTGAAGGACTTCACCGGAATGGTGCAGGATCTGGTACCTGGCTATATCCGAGAGGGAAAGTATCACCTGAATATTGCCGTGGGTTGCACTGGGGGACACCATCGATCGGTGGCAGTGGCAAATGAATTGGGAAGAATTTTCAAGGAGAAAGGATTCCGGGTGACCGTAACTCACCGGGATTTGGATTTCATTGCAAAAGGAGATAAGAAATAGATGTCATTTTCTTCGGATGTTAAAGGAGAACTGGCGAGAGTCAAAGTGGAGAAAAAGTGTGATATGTTGGCGGAGATTTCCGGATTCCTTCGGGTATCTGGGAGTCTTCGCCTTGCCGGTGGAGGGCGTTTTATCATCGTGGCTTCTACAGAGAATCCGGCCATCGCAAGGCATTACAAGACCCTGATGAAGGAGTATTTCGGCAGCAATGCTCGCCTGGAGATGGAGGAATCCCAGGTTCCGGGACGAAACGGATACCGATATTCCCTTACCATCAGTCCGGAAGAGAAGAGCTCCCAGATTCTGCGAGAGACCGGAATGATGCTGATTCGAGAGGGAAACGACTACCTAAGCGACGGAATCTATCAGCCGATTGTTAGCCGGAAGTGCTGCAAGAAGGCCTATCTTCGGGGACTGTTCCTGGGATGCGGCACCATCTCCAATCCCAACCGAAGCTATCATCTGGAGTTCGTGTTGACCAGCGAACAGGTGGCAAACGATTTGCGAAAGCTAATTGGTTCATTCGAAAAGCTTTCCGCCCACGTAACTCAGCGGAAAGAGGACTTCATCGTCTATATTAAGAAGGCGGATTACATCAGCGATATTCTTGGCATCATCGGAGCCAGTCAGGCGCTGCTAGACTTCGAAGCCATCAAGGTAAATCGGAGCACGAGAGGGGAAGCGCAGCGCATCTCCAATTGCGACAATGCTAACGTGGATCGGAGCTTGACGGCGGCGGAAGAGCAGATTCGGTGCATTCAACATATCAAGGATACGGTGGGATTGGATGCCCTGTCCAAGGGACTTCGGGAAGTGGCGATGATTCGTTTGGAAAGACCCGACGCCAGCCTGGGAGAAATCGGAGAAATGCTGTCGCCACCGGTGAAGAAGCCGGCGGTGAGCAAGAGATTTGCCAAGATTAAGGAATTTGCCGGAACACTGTAGCCTCTATGATTGTGCTTTTAGCAGAAGATAGCAAGAACAGAAAGGAAGATTTGGATGGATAAAGGAATGATAATCGATTTGGCCATTACGGACATGACCGATGACGGAAAAGGAATCGGTCACGTGGACGGACTGGCGGTATTCGTGGACCGGAGCATTCCCGGCGACGTGGTTCGCGCCAGAGTGGTGCAGGATAAGAAGCGGTACGCGGTGGCGGAGATTCAGGAGATTCTAGAGCCTTCCGAAAATCGCACAGAACCTGTATGTCCGTACTTTGAGAAGTGTGGTGGGTGCGCGCTGCAGAACATGAAGTACGAAGCCCAGCTTCAGATGAAAGAAGACCATGTGAAGAATAAGCTGATGCGAATCGGCGGTCTGGAGAATCCAGTGGTGCGAGATATTGTGGTGGCCTCTTGCGAACCGGACCTCCATTACCGGAACAAGGCGGTTTTCGCCGTGTACAATGGACCCGACGGCGCGGTGGTGGGATTTCGTCAGCGTGGGAGCAACCGAATCGTGAACATCGACGATTGCATGCTTCAGAAGGAGCCGGTGATGGCGGTGGGCGTTGCCATCCGGCAGATGATTGACCGGGGACTTATCAAAGTCTACAAGGAACCGAAACGCTATGGAAAGAACCGAAATCAGCGGAGCAATGGGAGCCAGAGCAACACGGCAAAGCTCCGGGAGGTCACCGTCAAAGCCTGCGAGGGCACCGGAGAGCTGATGGTGGTCCTCACCGTCACCGGAAAGCAGCTTCCAAGCGCGGAGGACATTGTCTACGGAATTGACGATGCCATCAACGAGGTTTCCGACAGCTACAGTCTGGAAAGCGTGATTCTGGAGGTCAAGAAGGGAGATATCCACGACTTTGCGAAGGATTACATTCCGCTGGCGGGTAAAAGAACCATTACGGATCAAACCACCATTTCCGGAAAGGATTACACCTTCGAAATCTCCGGATCTGCATTCTACCAGGTGAACACGAACCAGATGACTCGTCTCTACGAAAAGGCAGCGGAGTATGCGGGGCTTACCGGAGAGGAAGTGGTCTTCGATTTGTACTGCGGGATTGGCACCATTGGTCTCACTATGGCCGATAAAGCATCCATGATTGTGGGAATTGAAGAGGTTCCAGGAGCCGTTCTGGATGCGAATCGAAATGCGGTGATTAACGGTATTGTTAACGCTCGCTACTACACCGGTCGGGCGGAAGAAATTCTTCCGAAGCTTCTGGATCCAGAGGATAAGCTCTATGCAGATTATCTGACGGGAGCGGATCTGAAAGACCGTCCTCGTGTGGTAATCCTGGATCCTCCACGGGGTGGCTGTGCACCGGCTTTGCTGGAAACCGTGGCAAGCATTCAGCCGGATCACATTGTCTATATCTCTTGTGATGCGGGAACTTTGGCCCGGGATATCAAAGTTCTGAATACCCTGGGCTACGAATACCAGGAGGCCACCCCGGTAGAAATGTTCGCTTGGACAATGCATACGGAGATATGCTGCCTTCTGCGAAAGCGAGCTGAGGGCGAAGATATGTAATTGGTAAAGGTATAAATCCAGTGTGAGCGAGGAATATCGACATGAATTAGTGGTGAAAAGCAAGTGAAACAGTGGCGGGAAGATGCGTATAACCTGAGATTGCAGGTGGCTCCTCGCCACTTTTTTCAAAAGGCCTTTGGTAGGAAAAAGTAGCGGAGGTGTGGCATGGCAGAAATTACAGAGATTGTAATAAAAGGTTCATCCGGCTATTGTTATTATGGAGAAGCCTTCAATGATAAAGTGACAATTACGCAAGATTCAATATCATATGAATATGTTCCTTTGCAGGAGACGGTTATTAATCCGAAAAGAAAATGGCATTATATAACGAACAGCGAATTCTTTAAAAGGATATATGCTGAAATTGTGAATATACTTCCAGGGATTATTGAAAGAGATATTCAAGTGGATTGCACTGATACAGGTGTTATTGAATTTAATATAACATATTCAGATCAAAGCGAAGTTAAAAAAACATACTGGGCCTCAGGCAATTGCTTTGATAAATTATTTGTAACGATTAAAAGCTTAGTTCCTGAAACAGAGTTTACACCTGCGGTTTTATTTACAATGGAAGATTACGAAGATGAAGAAAGGAGCGGTGTATAATGGCCTACGGGAAATCAATAGAGCTATTCCTTGTTAATGGAACAGCGGACAGTCTTATCATTGCAGAATTGTCTAATTGGAATGGCAAAGCCATCAAGATACCTCGTATTGAGGTTGCTTCTTGCAATCGTGATGATATAACGCAGGCAGGGGTATACTTCCTTTTTTGCAAAGAGGATGATGGTTCAGACTCAGTCTATATTGGTGAGGCTGAAAATGTAAAAGAACGGCTGGTACAGCATTTACGTGATTATCAGGCAGAAAAAGAAACATACTATTGGAACACTGCAGTCATCTTTGTTGGAAGAGATTTAAATAAAGCTCTCATTAGATATCTTGAGAATCGGTTTGTAGAAATTGCCAGAATCAGTAAAAGATATACAGTTCTAACCAAGAATACATATCGGAATACAGTGATAAAGGAGTCACAGATAGCCGTGATGGAGGAGTTTATTGATAATGTCAAAATACTAATCAATACACTAGGCTATAAAGTTTTGGAACCATTTGTACAGATAGAGTCTGCTATAACAACGATAGATGATGAAATTCTTTCATTATCAACCGGTTCAGCAAGTGCTACAGGAAAAGTTACAACAGAAGGCTTTGTTGTTTTTGAAGGAGCTATTGTAAATGAGAAAACATCGGTAAAGTCTTTGAGTGCGGGTATGCGGAAAATACGGCAGAAGCTATTTGCTTCTGAAAAGGTCAAAGATTTAACTACAACTGAAGATATCCTGTTTTCAAGTTCATCAGCTGCAGCGGATTTTATCCTTGGATATAGTGTTAGTGGCCCTCGAACCTGGAAAGCAAAAGACGGTCGTACACTGAAAGAAATCGAGAATAGTCAGACAGATTAATTATGTTTAAATGATTGGAAAGACGAGAACAGATGGAGGTCTCCTATTTGAAAAAGAAAAAAGACGAAATAACCATCCGTTCCAGCGCAGCGGAATACCTGACCTATGTTGCCTCTGTTGGTGATCAGCAGGACAGTATTGAGATGCGCTATGAGGATGAGAATATATGGCTGACACAGAAGATGATGGCCACGT
>JBNMGJ010000262.1:0-2020 GCA_050872185.1 Mogibacterium sp. | reverse complement strand
GCAGTATACCATCGGAATCGGACAGCCCCAATAACGCTGACGGGAAATCAGCCAGTCTCTCAGCTTGTAATTGACCTGTGCCTTGCCTAGGCCTGCCTCTTCCAAATCCTTCGTAATTTGTTCGATGGCTTCCTTATTGTTCATTCCGGTGTACTTTCCGGAGTTAATCATGGTTCCTTCTGCAACAAAGGCGCTTTCCAGATTGTTAATGTCGATTTCCGGATCCTCTGTGTTCACAACTGGAATGATGTCCAAATCGAATTTCTTTGCGAACTCGAAGTCTCTCTGGTCATGCGCCGGTACCGCCATAATCGCACCGGTTCCGTAATCCATCATAACGTAGTCGGAGATATAGATTGGAACTTTCTTGCCGTTAACCGGGTTAATCGCATAAGCGCCGGTGAATACGCCGGTCTTCTCCTTAGTGAGGGAAGTTCTCTCGATTTCGGACTTGTGGAGGCATTCCTCCTGATATGCTTTTACCGCTTCTTCGTACTCCGTGCCATTGGTCAGCTCTGGTACATATGGATGCTCTGGCGCCAGAACCATGTAAGTTACGCCGAACAGCGTGTCCGGACGGGTAGTATAAATCTGAAGCTTCTTGTCGAAATTCTCCACTTCAAAAGTTACCTCTGCACCGGTGGAACGGCCAATCCAGTTCTTCTGCATCAGCTTTACCTTATCCGGCCAGCCTGGCATGTTGTCCAAATCCTTCAGGAGACGGTCAGCGTAATCCGTAATCTTCAGATACCACTGGGAAAGGTGTTTCTTGGTTACCGGTGTGTGACAACGCTCGCAGCACCCCTCTACTACCTGCTCGTTGGCCAGAACGGTCTGGCAGCTTGGGCACCAGTTCACCGGATTATCCTTCTTGTAAGCCAGTCCTTTCTTGTAGAACTGGATGAATATCCACTGCATCCACTTGTAATACTCTTCTTTGCAGGTGGCAACTTCTCGGTCCCAGTCATAGCTGAATCCCAGGCCCTGAAGCTGGCGGTGCATCTCAGCGATGTTGCTGTCTGTCCAGATTGCCGGGTGAATGTCATTCTTGATGGCTGCATTCTCTGCCGGAAGTCCGAAGGAGTCCCAACCCATCGGATGAAGAACATTGTACCCCTTCATTCTCTTGAAACGAGCGATAACGTCGCCGATGGAGTAGTTCCGCACGTGGCCCATGTGCAGCTTGCCCGACGGATACGGGAACATTTCCAGGACATAATACTTCTCCTTATCGTAGTCCTCCACCGTCTTGAATGCCTCTTCTTTCTCCCAGACATCCTGCCACTTCTTCTCAATTTCTGTAAAATTGTACTTTTCTTTCATTGTCCCTAGTCCTCAATTCTTTCGATTTCGCAATCTCCCCAGATTTTGTCCAGCGCATAGCGCTCCCGGGTCTCAGCGGTAAAAATATTGACGATAATGTCGCCGTAATCGATGAGAATCCAGCTACTTCCGGATCTACCCTCGACACCCTTCTGTTCCAGCCCTAGTTCATAGGCCTTTTCGTCGACGGCATCCTGAAGTGCCCCTAGCTGTCTCTCCGACCCTGCGGTGCAGTTGATGAAGAAATCTGCAAAAGCAGACTTCTCGGAAATGTCAATCAGCGTAACATCTGCCGCTTTCCGCTGCGACAGAAGATTTGCAAGTTCTTTTGCAACGTTATAATTGTCCATTCAGTTCTCCTTGCTATCCTGTATTTTGTTCTTAATATAAGTATAAGCTTCTATCGTATCAGAATCAATCTTTCTCCCCTGAGATTTAAGACTGTCAATGCTGAATTCCAGCACCTCCCTGCAAGCTTCGTCCAGATTCTCTGCCGCCAGCCTCCGCAATCTCGGTGCATCTTCATAATCACGGCCTTCCTCGATGGCATCGGAAACATAGATAATCTCCTCCAGAAGCGTCATAGCCGCCTTTCCCGTGGTGTGATAGGACACGGCGGAAAGAACCTCTTCGTCCCTCCAGTGAAATTCACTTCGGAGAATCTGAACGCCCAACTTTGAGTGAGCAATGGCCGGAT
>JBNMGJ010000003.1:0-29072 GCA_050872185.1 Mogibacterium sp. | reverse complement strand
TCCGGAAGCACCAGTCCCAGGTGACGGCTTCCCACTGCCTCCTCCTGATTGGGAAGAAATCCAAGAACGGGAATGTGCAGATTCTCTTCAATTAGTTCCTTGAGGGTTGCGCCGAAGTGAGAGGACACCCGATTCAGCAGGATGCCTCGAATCAAATTGTCTTTGTCATAATCCAGGAATCCTTTGATTTCCGCCAACACAGATCGTCCCGCACCCCGGGCATTGACCACCAGCAGAATGGGTGCTTCCAGTGTTCGGGCCAAATGGTAGGTGGAAGCCTCTTCGCAGGTTCCTCCCAGTCCATCGTACAGGCCCATCACCCCTTCCATCACCGCCATCTTCCCAGCGAACTCCCGGCAGAATATCTCTCGAGTGATTCTTTCGTCGGTAAAAAAAAGATCCAGATTTCCCGATGGAATCCCGATCACCTTCCGGTGATACATGGGGTCAATGTAATCCGGCCCGCATTTGAAAGCGCAGGGATTCATCCCCCGATTCACCAGAGCCTGCAAGAGGCCGCAGGTCACGGTGGTTTTGCCGGTGCCGCTACTTGTGGCGGCGATGATGATTCTGGGATATTTCGTCATAAGATGATTCTGCATGAGGACTCCTTTCCGATTGTGTTAACGGCGTGATATGGTGGCGTGAGAGAACGCACACTCCATATTTTTCGCACGCATCCCGCCACGAAAAGCGGTTAAAAGAAAATTTCGACCTATACCATGTGGCGGGAAAGTGATCAAAAAGTCTTATGGCTTCACCTGGTCCCGCCACAGAAACAATTCTTGTTCGGCACAATTCTCCATTCTCGTGGCGGGATGCGTGTCATTCGCAAGGTATATAGAACTTCTCACGCCACTATATCACCGCGTCAACACATTACATTAATCGTGAATGCCACAATGTACACCGGGTTCTGCGCCTGCATCAGATGATGGCTTCCCAGCTTGCGGCTCCGACTCACCTGAATCTGCCGGACGTCCAGTTCCAGTCCGTATCGAGTCTCCAGCTCGCGGATTTCCGCCAGGGTTTCCAGGCTCACCGCATTCAGCACCACCCGGATTTCCCGGTTCAATGCCATCAAGTAATTCATGATGTCCATCAGGTTTCCGCTGCTGCCGCCAATGAACACGTGGGTCGGTGTGGGAAGGGGCGGCAGACATTCCGGCGCTTCCCCTTCTACCACTGTCACGTTGGGAAGTCCCATTTTCGAAATATTTCGGCGGGTCAGGTCTGCCGCCCCTTCCTTCTTTTCAATTCCGTACACCTGAAGGGATGGAGAAAGGGCGGCGATTTCCGCCGTAACGGATCCGGTACCGCAACCGATATCGTAGACCACCGCTCCTTCTCGGAGCTGAAGTTGACAGATGGACAGAATGCGAACTTCCTCTTTGGTCATAGGAACTTGGTCTCGGAGGAATGTCTCGTCTGCCATCCCCGGAGTCAACCGGCGCAGCATCGGATGGGGATTCTTAATCTGCACAGTGCACAGTCCCTCCACGGCTACGTCCTGACACTCTTCCGGCAGCAATTCCAGTATTTGCTCCGACTCACTTCCCAGATTGAACCCGGCAGAAATCCCACAGTCCTGTACGTCCGCTTCCCCACACAGCAAGTTCCCAATTCTCCGAAGGTCTTCTGCCCCAGAGGTAATGGCGAAAACTTTGCCGTTATGCCGAACCGCGTCCAACAGCTCCGGAATCCAAGACGCAGCCGGAACGCCGTGGGTGCTGAGAATTCGGGCATCCTGCCAGCTCTCCTGGATTCGAGCCGCCAGCGCCGATACCGAAGAAATTCCCGGATATACGGTAACCTTTGCTTCCGGGATTTCCCGAAGAGCCGGTACCAGCAAGCGGCACCCGCTGTAGAAGCCGGTGTCTCCAGAGAACAGAATCCCAATCCGAATCGGTTCGAATTCTTCCGCTTCCCTCCGCTCTTCTTGAATCACCCGAATCTGCTCTAGAATTTTTTCCGCCTGGTAATAGGGGAACTTCGCCTTCTTCGGGGTGAAGGGGGCGATCATCCGCATCGCACCGAAAATATAGTCCGCCTCTGCAATTATCCCTTGACTTTCCTGGGTCAGCTGTGTGGCGCCATTCATGCCAATTCCCAGCAAGTCTATCTGAAGGGAAATCTTCGAAATCCCCAAGATTCTTTGAACCGCGGCTTGAACGTCTTCCAGAGACATGCTCGGCGGATTGGGGATCGTCGCTTCCCTTCTCAAATCCACAGACTCTTCATCCTGCACCGGCCGCCGGATGATATAGCAGACCGCACCGGCCCGCCGTGCCGCTGCCATGCGACTGGCTTCGCCACCGATTCGGCCGCTTTCCTTCATCACCAGAATCCTCGCCTGGGTCTCTCGAATCATCTGCTCATTCATGGCTTCCGAGAAGGGGCCCTGCATGGCGATAATCCGCTTCCCAGAAATCCCGCAACGCTGGCAGATTTCCAGGCTTTCCACACTGGGGAGGACCCGCACATATAGCCGTTCCCGAAGCAACGAATCCTGACTGAATTCCGGTAAGTTCTTGCTTCCCGTGGTGAGAAGAACATTTCCGGTGGTTTCTCGCAGCGCCGAAACGCATTCCGAAATCGAATCGAAATACCGGGCGTTTTCCCGTTCTCCTAGAACCTCCTGCTTCCGTTCCACTCGAAAGAATGGGATTTTCCGGTATCCCTCCAGGCTTTCCCGGATGTTCTTTTTCACCAGCTCCGCGTAGGGATGGGTGGCATCCACAATCACATCCGGTGCCTCTTCTCGGTACAGTGCCCTCATTTCCTCTGGTGTCAACCGTCCCGGACGCACCTGAATCCAATCCGACTTCTCCTCCTCCAGAGGCTGAAGCATCTGTTCCCCGTATTCCGTGGCCACCAGCACCAGACAGTGTATGCCTGCGTGCGTCAGCCTTTCCGCCAGCACTCGGCCCTCGGTGGTTCCGCCGTAAATCAGCACTTTACTCATGTCCTTCTCCTCTGTACCCCCTTGGAGTAATCAACTTCCCATTCTGTATTACGGTCTGGGAATTCCCTACGAACACCGTGGTGAACATATCCACGCTAGCGTCTCGCAGCTGTGTGAGTGTGCAGGTCACCGCCTGAGTTCCCGTTCTTCCAATATTCATTACGTATCCACAGGCCCGGTCCGGTGCCGCCCCTTCCGACAGCATAATATCCACCGCCCGCTGCAAATAATCCGCTCGCTTCCGGCTGGAAGGATTGTAGATGGCCAGGGCGAAATCCCCCTGGATGGCACATCGAATTCGCTTCTCAATGGTCTCCCATGGCGTCAGCAAATCGCTGAGAGAAATCACGCAGTAATCGTGGTTCAGTGGCGCTCCCAGCACCGCCGCCCCGCTGTTCGCTGCGGTGATACCCGGTACAATCTCCACATCTACTTCCGGAAATTCCGCACTGAGAGCCAGCACCGGTGAAGCCATTCCGTACACCCCGGCGTCACCGCTGCAGACCATGGCCACGTTTTTTCCCGTCATAGCAAATTCGTAGCACTTCCGGCAACGCTCCATTTCCTTCCGCATAGGGGTGGTAAAAGTATCCTTCTCCGGAAAACTTTGCCGGATGAGATCCACATAGACGGTGTACCCCACCACCACATCGGCTTCGGCAATGGCGATTTCCGCCTGGTCCGTCATCATCTCTGGGCTTCCCGGGCCCATACCCACAATCGCTATTCTTCCCGTCATTTCTCTCCTCGTTTCTACCATTCCAGATGCCACCGATTCTGACGATAGATGGACAGGGTCATGCCCTCTCCCTTGGTCTTCGGCAGGATCTGTTCTCCTTCCAGGGATGCTCGGTATGCTGCTCTTTCGCAGACGTTTCCCACCCCCATGTTCTCGCGAACGAAGGGGGATTCGTGGAATCCACAGTCCGGCACCGCCTGGAGTTCCTCCGCCGTATACACAAGGAAGGGAACCCCCAGGTATTGCGCCAACATCATCAGCCCCGGCTCTTCCCCTTTTCGCTCGATGGATGCGATGCAGCGAACATCCGATTGCTTCAGGCCTTTGTCTTCTAAGGTTCGAAACACGAATTCTTTCAAATTGTCGAAGGAAACGCCCTTTCGACATCCCATGCCCAGCACCAAATCTTTGGGAATCAGGTATAGGGGGACATCATCTTCATTTTCTGCTGCTTTCATTGCCGGATTCTGGGTAATCACGGCATCTGCTTTTACCCGATTCTCGTCGGAAAGCAGTACCACCGTCTCTGGCTGGGTACCGGAGAATGAAAGGATCCGAGTCATCTTATCCAGGCGAAGACCTATGCTTCTGCCAGAAAGCACTTTGCTGGAAACCTTTCGGATTCCTTCTCGGTTCTCAATCCGAAGGCCATTTCGCCGGGCGAAGTCGTCGATGGAAAAGCATCCGTTCACATCGGTGGCCGTGGTGATGACTGGGGTAGCTTCCAGAATTGGTGCAATCTCTCGGGCCAGGGAATTGGCCCCGCCCATGTGGCCGGAAAGGAGGGGAATCACATAGCGACCGGTTTCGTCCATTACCACGACAGGGCTGTCGGACAACTTGTCTTCCGCCAGCGGCGCGATGGTTCGCACGGCAATACCCAGGGCGCCGATGAATACCATGGGTTGATGCAACGAGAACCCAGTCTTCGCCCATTCCGCCAGCGACTCCTGGGGCTTTCGAAAGCAAGCAACGTAGGAGGTGTGCGCCGCCCATTCTCGCGCGAGCTTCTTCGCCAGCCCTTCTCCCCGCCGGGTGCACCAGGCGACGCGAAGGAATTTCTTGCCGTTTCCACTCATCGCACGTCCTCCTCGATCTCTTTCGTCCTTGCTTTCCGGTATTCTGTCTCGAAGGTGGGGTCATACAGCTTGGAATTCGCAAAGCCGCTCTTGGCAATCACATCTCCCACCAGCACCACGGCCAGGTTCCGAATTCCGTGGGCCGCTGCCACTTCCGGAAGGGTGGCCACGGTGCAGATGTACTTCTCTTCCTCTGGCCAGCTGGCTTTGTACACGATGGCCGCCGGTGTGTCTCCGCGATAGCCGCCTGCTATCAGGCGGCTGGCTAGCTCTGGGAGCATTCCAGTGCTGAGGTAGATAGCCATGCTGGCTTGATGCGCCGCAAAGCTTTCGATGTTCTCCATCGGCGGCACCTGCGTTCGGCCTTCCATCCGGGTAATGATGAGGGACTGGGAGATTTCCGGCTGTGTGAACTCCAGGTTCAAAGCTGCGGCCGCACCGAAGCAGGCGCTGACACCGGGACAACTTTCGTAGTCCATGCCTTTCTCATCCAGCATCCGCATTTGTTCCTGCACCGCACCGTAGATGCTGGGTTCTCCAGTGTGAAGGCGGACGGTTCGAAGGCCTTTCGCCTCGCTGTCCTCCATTACCGCCAGCACCTCATCCAGCGTCATCTTCGCGCTATTGTAGATCTGACACTGGGGAGAAGCATAGGCAAGCAGCTCCGGATTCACCAGCGAACCTGCATAGATGAGCACATCCGCCTGCTGAATCAATCTCATTCCCCGAACCGTAATCAGGTCCGCCGCTCCGCATCCAGCTCCTACGAAATATACCATACTCGACTCCTTCTACTTTCCACTTCTCTTAATTTCCTCGGATTGTTCCTGTATTCGCAGAAGCATTTCCATTGCTCCCTTGGAAGATGCCAGAAGTCCGAATTCCGAGGAGTACAGAATACATTCCACTGGAAGAATCGCCCCTGCCCGCTTCTTGAGGTAGAACATTATCCGGTCCATCACTTCTTCCATGGTCCGGTGGAAGAGCTCCGCAGATTCTTCTTGAATCATCCGAAGGGCTTCCTCTGTTATCTTGCAAGAAAGCACTTTCCGGGCCACATCTCCACTTCCGCCTCGGCGAATTAAGGCCGCCGCAAGGAACTCCATCCTCCCATCTCCCTCCCGAGAGTGGGTGTTCATCATCCCCCCGCTGACCTTAATCAGCTTGCCAATATGTCCGGTGAGAAGCATTCCTTGGAATTCCAATTCCTTCACCCGGTCGATGGTGTCCCCGATGTAATTGCTGCATTTCACACTCTGATCCAGGTCGTAGCCATAGGCCTCCTGCATGAAGCGCTGTCCGTAATTTCCCGGGGTCACCGCCACCTCTCGGTAGCCCAGTTCTTTTCGCTGGGAAAGCTCCACCGAAATGGTATCCAGTATGGCCTGGGTGCTCATGGGCTCAACAATTCCAGAGGTTCCCAGGATGGAAATCCCCCCTTGGATTCCCAGACGGGGGTTAAAAGTACGTTCCGCCACTTCCTGCCCTCCCGGCACAGAAATGATTACCTGGATTCTGCCATGGAAGTCCAGGACCCGGGTGACATCCCGCACTTCCTGCTCTATCATCTGCCGCGGGACTCGGTTGATGGCCGCATTTCCCACCGGCTGGTCCAGTCCAGGGAGGGTCACTCGTCCCACCCCTTCACCGCCGTCGATGAAAACCTGAGTTTCTAAATTCGGTTCCTGGAAATCGATTTCCTGAGCCGATACCTGAGCGCGCACCGGAAGGCCTGTGGTCACATCCGGATCATCGCCTCCGTCCTTGAGAACAGCACAGGAGACGCTTCCCGGGCTTCGGCGAACATCCTGAATCTTCGCATGATACCGGATTCCCGCCGGGGTCTCAATGGAAATTTGGTCCAGAGTTCCTCCGGTGAGAAGCATGTACACCGCCGCCTTGGCCGCCGCTGCACTGCAGCTTCCGGTGGTAAAACCCCTGCGCAATTCTTTCTTCTCTTCCATCAGTCCTTTTCTCTCTGTTCTTTCTGTTCATCTCGAATCTGATACAGAAGGGCATTGCAGATGGCCGCCGCCACGTTACTGCCGCCCTTTCGACCTCGGTTCACAATATGGGGAACGTCACTGTCCAGAATCAATTCTTTGGCGGGAACTACATTGACGAATCCCACCGGCACCCCGATAATCAGGGCCGGACGCCAGTCGCTTCGGCTCATAATCTCGTGTAGGGAAATCAGCGCGGTAGGTGCATTTCCCACAGAAACAATCACCGGCCCTGGAATCTCTGCCGCCCGCTCCATACTGACGGTAGCCCGGGTAACTCCCCGTTCCTTTGCTTCCTTCGCCACATCTTCATCCGCCATAAAGCATCGGACTTCGCCCCCCAGCGTGGCCAGGAACTTCTTGTTGATGCCGGACCTTGTCATGTTGGTATCCGTTACGATGGTGGCCCCTTGACGAAGGGCTCGAAGCCCCGCCTCAATGGCTCCTTCCGAATAACACATGGTCTCTCCGTACTCGAAGTCCGCCGTGGTGTGAATCACCCGCCGGGTGATTCGGTCCTGTTCCGCCGGAATTCGGATACCCCGACGTTCCAGCTCCCCTTGGATGATTTCGAAGCTTCGCTTCTCAATATTCCTTGGCTTCACGTATTCCAGCGTTTCCTTCGTCTTCGTCTCTTCCTTCGGGCTTGAAATGCTGGCCTCTCGCAGCATTCCGTATACTTTCTTCATATTCAGATTTTCCCGCACCAAATCTGCCAACTTGTCGTATTCTTTTTCCCGAATACTCTGGTAGCTTTCCTCTGCGGTCTTCGGCAGGGTAACCCCTTTCTTTTCTGCCAATCTTTGGCAAATGGCGGTAGCAATCCGGTCTTCATCGAAGATGCCATGCACGTAGGTGCCGTAGACGTTGCATTCCTGTTGCCCGTTCACCTCTCCCTCTGCATTTCGGGTCAGTACATCCTCGTCACAGGTTTCGGTTTCCCCCATATGAATCTCATAACCGTGGTACGCCATCTCCGGAAGGCCCTCGAAAATTCCCTTCTGGAAATGAATTTTTCCTTTTACCTGCTTCCGATGCTTCGCCTTCGTCAGCGTTGTATGCGCGTCGAAAAACCTCAGTCCCTCTTCCACGCCCCCATCTTCCACACCATCGGGATCGGATACGCTCCTGCCCATCATCTGGTAGCCACCGCAGATACCGATAATCGGAATTTCCGGGGTCACCATGTTAATCCGATTTTTTAGCCCCGTATCCTGCAGCCACCGAAGATCTCCCAATGTATTCTTTGTTCCCGGCAGAATCAGCAGGTCCAAATATCCTTGGTACTTCTTGAACTGTTCCAGGTTCTCGATGTATACCACGCCAACTCCTGGCATGGATTCCAATGGGGTGATGTCGGTAAAATTAGAAATGTGTGGAAACCGAATAACTCCGATGGTCACAAGCCCCAGTCCGGTTCCCTCCAGGTGGGAACTCAGGCTGTCCTCGTCATCGATATTCAGGGGCCGATAAGGAACCGTGCCGATGACTGGGATTCCCGTCTTCTCTTCCAGCATTTCGATACCGGAATCCAGAAGGGACGCATCTCCTCGGAACTTGTTGATAATCATTCCACCGATTCGAGCTTTCTCCGGCTCCGGAAGAAGGGCCACCGTACCGTAAAGCTGAGCGAACACGCCCCCTCGGTCAATGTCTCCCACCAGCAGCACCGGGGCATCCACCATTTCCGCCAGTCCCATATTCACGATATCGTGCTCTTTGAGGTTGATTTCTGCTGGGCTTCCAGCCCCCTCAATGACGATAATATCGTTCTCCGCTGCCAGATGTTGGAACGCCTCCAGAATATCCGGGATCAGCCGAGTCTTGTAGGCGAAATACTCTCGGGCCGGCATGTCCCGGAGGACTTCTCCGTTCACAATCACCTGGGAGCCAATATCGCCAGTGGGTTTCAGCAGAATGGGATTCATGTATACCGACGGTTCAATGCCGGCGCATTCCGCCTGCATCACCTGAGCCCGTCCCATTTCTAGGCCATCCCGGGTCACAAAAGAATTCAGCGCCATATTCTGAGATTTAAAGGGAGCCACCCGGTATCCGTCCTGCCGGAACACCCGGCAAAGTCCGCCTACCAGAAGGCTCTTGCCCGCGTTGGACATGGTGCCCTGTACCATAATTACTTTTGCCATCTATCTCATCCATTTCTGTAATGCTTCCGCATACGTTCTAATTCCTTCTGCCATATCCACTCCAGCACCGGCAGGAAGGTGAAACAGCTCCTCCAGAACAGTTCCCGTCAGCATCTCTTCCGGAGTTCCCATCCTTGTGGCCCCCTCCTCTGGGATGCACAGCACCCGGTCAGCCATGGCGGGAATGAACTCCAGCTCGTGGAGAGAGAGAATCACTGCGATTCCCTTTTCTTTTGAAATCCGCCGAAGGGTTCCCAGAATGTCCAGTTTGAACTGGACATCCAAGAAGGAAGTAGGTTCATCCAGCACCAGAATTTCCGGTTCCTGGCATAGGGCCCGGGCCAGCATAATCCGCTGCCGCTGGCCATCGCTGATTTCGTTGAAATCCGCATCCCCGATGGCCTCTGCCTGCACCATCTTAAGCGCTTCCTCCGTCTTCTTACGGTCCTCCTGGGAGAGAATTCCCAGGCGACCCGTATAAGGATATCTTCCCGTAGATACCATCTCTCGACAGGTCATCCATTCCGGTCTGGGACGATGGGTGGTCACCAAGGCCATTTGCTTCGCACGCTGTCCTTCCGAAACATCGGTTAATTCTTTGCCATCTAGCACCACCGTTCCTCCCAGTTTCTGGAGCTGGGCGGTGATGGTTTTGAGCAGCGTGGATTTTCCCGCCCCGTTGGGACCCATCAGAGCCAGAATTTCCCCGGGCTTTACCTCCACATTCACATTCCGAAGGACGAGTTTCCGCCCATATCCTGCATCCAGGGATTCTGTCCAAATCTTCTTCATCGCTGCTCCCCCTTTCGCTGTACCATCATGTAGATGACCACCGGCACCAGGAATAACGCAGTTACCGAGCTAATGCTCAGTTCCGTAGGTGCAAATACACGTCGAGCAATTCCGTCGCACAGCACCGTCACCAGACTTCCCCCTAAGAATGTGGCCGGTATCATCCGAATGGGTGTATCGGACCGAATCAAGGACCGAATCAGATGGGGCACTGCAATTCCCACGAAGGAAATGGGACCGGCAAAGGCGGTCACTACGCCGGACAGCAGGCTAGAGATGAGAATCAGGAGAATCCGAAGCCGTCGGATATTCACGCCCATACTTTTAGCGTAGGTTTCTCCCAGGCGGTACGCCCCGATGGGCTTCGACAGAAGGAACGCACACAGCAGCCCCACCATCACCAATACCGAAGAAAGTCTCACATCATCCCATTCCAGTCCGGAAAGGCTTCCCATGGACCAGTTGTGGAGATTCACGATATTGGAATCCTCTGCGAAGGTCACCACGAAATCCGTAATGGCGGAGCAGATGTACCCGATCATCACGCCGATTACCACCAGCATGGACATATTCCGAACCCGATTGGAAAGAAGAAGGACGAATCCCATGGCAATCAACGACCCTAAGAAGGCGGTAGCCGTCATGCCCAGAGACGACAGGGTCATTCCCCTCCCCAGCATCAGCACCATGGCCAGCGCCACCGTCAGCTTCGCCCCGGAGGAAATACCCAGGACATAGGGACCGGCAATGGGATTGGCAAAGAAGGTCTGCAGCAGGTACCCCGACACGGATAAAGCGCCGCCCAGCATGACCCCTGCCAGAATCCGAGGCATTCGAATATTCCACAGGATATCGTAGAAGGTCCCGTCACTTCCTGCTCCCCGGCTTGCGATAATTCCCGGTATATGACTGGCCGGAATGGAAGTGCTTCCCATTGAAAGGTTCCATGCCATCAGAAGCAGAAGGCCCAGCATCAGGCCCAGAACCGTGACTCCATACCTTGTCCTCGACTTCTTTTCGCTTTCCATTGCTTCCACCTTACTTCTTCAGCTTCGTCAGTATCTTCAGTTTGTCACTGTTTCCTTTTAGCACCTGATTCATTTCCTCTACGAAATCTCCGGTCCTCGTGCTGTTCTGGAAGAATCCCGGCTCCAGGCAGTAGACCTGTCCGGATTTCACCGCCTTGAATTTCTTCAGCAGTCCGGATTTCTGTTTCAAATCACCCAGCGACCGGATGGGATCTTCAATAGTACTATTATAAATCAATATGTCTGCATTTTTCGCAATTCTATAGAAATCTTCCATCTGAATGGTCCAGGTGGAGTGGGCGGAGCCCTTCGACTCCGGTTCCGCGGTGAGATATTTGCCCCCCGCCGACCGAATCATGGCGGACAGGTAATCTCCGGAAACCCGTACGGTTACGCCTCCCGAGGAGTTGATGGCGAAAACCGCCACCGTCTTCCCGCTGGACTGCTGCCCGGAGATTTTCTCCAGCCGCTTCTTTTCTCCGGCAAAAAAATCATTCGCTTTCTTCTCTTTCCCATACAATGCACCGAAGAGCTTTACCCACTCTAGGCGACCCAGGGGTGTCTTCTCATAACTGGATCTTTCCACCATTACCGGAATTCCCAGGGATTCTAATTTTTCTTTTACCGCTGGGGAATGGTAGATCATGGTGTTCTCAATGGCTAGATTACAGCCTCCACTCTTAAGAAGCTCGTAATCCGGGGCACTGTACTTACCAGCATACTGAATCTTCCCGGATTTCACCCGCTTCGATATGCCCGGCACATGCCAATCTGCGGCCTTGGTTCCGGTGTAGGTCACCCCAGAAAGTCCTCCCACCTGACGGATGAGATCCATCACGGAGGTGGACACCACGTAGGAGTTCTTCAAGGGTGTTTCCAGGGGAGTGATGTTCTTCGGAAGATTCTTCGGTGTAGTTTCCCCTTCTGGAATCAGAAGAAACAAGTCCTTCGCCCCAATGATGAGAAGTGTATAGGTCTTCCCCTCTTTCTCGTAGCGGTCCATGGTGAATTCCTTTGCGGCGGCCAGCTTCACCCGGGATTTGTGCTTTAGCCCTGGAATAGACGGGGCTTTCGTAATGTTCCCCCGCTCCACGCCAGTCTCGCTGGTTTCGGTGGACTTGGAGGAATCGGACTTGCTTTTACCCTCGGATTGGCCCGGCGGGTGAACCGTAATCTGATACTGAATTTCATGGGGCTGGCTCATGGCGGTGGTGTCGCCGATCACCGAGAAACTCTTATCGTATTCTTCGAATGGAATGGTGAATGTGGAGTTCTTCCCAGACTCTGCTTCGTTCTGGTACTTCTTTCCATCCACGATCATGTAATCGTAGTAGGGGCTGCTCCACACCAGCTGGACTTTCTTTCCCTCCTTTTCCTCCATAACAGAAGCAGGGGATTCCACGCTAGCGCGCCCGGAACCCCCTGTCATCGTTACTTCACAGGAAACTGTCTTCACTTTCTCTTTTCCGCTGCCTTGAGTGCAACCGGAAAGAAAGAAGATTGTCAGGAGGATCAGAAGTGCGGTCAGTGTGATTCGGCCCGTCTTTGCTGTCTGTCCTGTTCTAGTCCTGTTCATTCGTATTTGTCTTTCTGTCTTCTGGTATTACTTGTCTTCCTTCACCGGATTGGAGACCTTCACCTTGTGATCATACCAGGTTCCCTTGGTGCCGATGAGAGCGCAATCGAACTCCTTGTCGATTTCCGGAACCGGCACATCGAATCCGTAGACTTCTTCTGTGGTTCCGTCATCGTACTTCACCTTGTCGGTGGTCGGCTGCAGCAGGTCATCCTTATCGGCCTTAGCCGCTTCCTTGGCAGTTCCCGGATACAGGTTCACAATGTGCTTGGAAACCAGTGTGATGTGAATGGTCATCTCGCCGTCCTTGACGGTAAGTGTGCCCTTTCCATCCTTGGTCTCGTTCACGTGGAACATCCGGCTATCCGTGCTGAACTCTGCCGTGTAAGTTCCATCTTCCAGTCCGGAAGAATTCTTGCTACTGCTTCCGCAAGCCGCCAGTGTGAAAACCATCACAACGGACAGCAGCAGCGCTGCCCAGAGTCTTCTCTTCTTCATGAATACGTTCTCCTCTTATATCTGTTCTATTTGTTCATGGCATCCTGAATATGCTGTACGTAAATCTGCTGGATTTCCGGAATTCTTCCCATTCCACTAATCTGGCAGTCTACGGAATCGAATTCCTTCGAAGCTTCGAACTGGCTCTTCCAGGAATCCTTGTCATCTCCCGCCATATCGTTGTTGGCATGATCACCGGCAACCACCATCAGCGGACGCAGAATGACTTTCTTGTATCCCGCTTTCTTTACCTTCTTAATAACGGCTTCGCAGGAGGTATCTTCCGGCTCTCCTTCTACCGTACCGATGAATACATTCTTGTATCCCAGATCCTTCATCTGGTTCTGCATCTGGCTGTAGGAAATCTTTGCGGTGTGAGAAGTTCCGTGGCCCATGAATACGAATGCGGTTCCATCTGCAGCCGCTGCATCCAGGCTGTCATACTTCGCTTCCTTGAGGGCTGCCTTAGTGATATCCTCTGCAACGGCGGCCTTATCGCTGTTCACGGTCTTGGCGTTCTTTCCAACCTCGCCCAACAGTGGCTCTGCCACCTTAATGGTATCAACCTTACCTTCATACTTCTTGACGGAATCCATCAGCTCGTCGTATTCTGCTCCGTGCATCAGGTGGGTTGGCTGAATCACCAGAGTCTTCACCTTGTTCTTTACCGCACGGTCCAGCGCCTGATCCACATTGTCGATGCTTTCATCATCTCTGGCCAGCACGTGATTGATGATAATCTGTGCGGTGAAAGCTCTTCTTACGGACCAATCCGGATATGCCTTCTGAACGGCCTTTTCAATGCCGCCTACGTCCTTAGCGCGGCTATCGTTGAAGGAGGTACCGAAGCTGACTACCAGGATTTCCTTGTCTCCAATCTTGTCTCCGTTCAGTGGGTCATCCTTGGAGGCATCCCCTGTGTCTCTGCCGAAGTAATCCGGATCTGCGTTCTCGCCCTTCACCAGTTCCTTCTGGTCGTCGGTCAGCGCATCCCAAGCTTCCTTCGCTTCCTTGCACTGCTTGTCCGTGTCCTTCGTCCAATTCTGCACGTAGATGGCATCAATCTTGTCTGCCACCTCATCCGCCTTCTCCTGATCCGACTTTCCGCAGCCGGTCAGTGCCAGGGTCAGTGCTGCAATGGTGAGGAACGCCCAAAGCGTACACTTCATGCTCTTCTTCATCTCTGATCTCCTTTCTTAATCCCAGGATCTACACCGGAAATCTGTTCCCTTACGAAGTTGCTTTTACCCGAAATTCGTCCACAACAAAAGGCTGCCCATCTGCAGCCTCACCCATGCTTCATTCTTATAAAAGTACGCCGAAAATGCCCTTCCGTGCCCGTGCAATCAGAAGAGTCCCTCGCCTGCTTTCACCAGAACCGGATTCGAGTACCGCAAATCCCTAATTCCCGTATTCAGGCAGGTCTCCTGACTTCGATCATCGCGCTTCCGCTCTTCCCAGGACTCCCCAGTGATTCGTGCGGCTTCGCTCCCTAACACAGTGACGGCTTCGCTCCGGATTCTCACCGGATTCCCTTTTCACCGGCCCCAGCTCCCTCACTTCGATATAAGAAAACATCGAATTCTCGGAAGTGGCCGGCACCTGAAACGTGTAAAACCCTTATTCAGTTAATACCGTTTCAATCTATCACATACCATTCTGGTTGTCAAATGAGCGAGTCATTCAATAGGCTTTCCAAAGCCTGTCATTCGATGACGTATCCAAATCCGCGCACCGTCTGAATTATCAGATTCGAATCGATGTGGGATAATTTCTTGCGGAGGGTGGAGATGTACACGTCGATGCTTCGTTTCCCCTTCTCGGATGGGTCCATATGAAGTTGAGTTAGCAGGTGCTCACGGGTAAGAACGCGCCCATCTTGTCGGGCCAATTCCAGCATGATGCACATCTCATTCACCGTCAGTTCCACAGCGCCTTGGAAAGTCCGTGCCCGCAGTTCACTTGGAATCAACGTGGTATTTCCTTTGATGAGATTACTCATGTGAATGAGCTTGTTTGCCTTGTCCATTTGAATGCCTCCTTTCATAATGCACAGGGGCGACGCGCAGACTTCCACTGAAACGTCTCAACCCTGTTACAACAAATCGGGTACACCGAACGCACATCATTTCAAAATTGTACCCGGTGAAACTTCCACCGGGTATATTTGATATTATTTCTTGTTCTTCTTATCGTAATCATTTAATTCTCTGGAAGAATAGTAATTCATCTTCGCCTTATACAGAGCAACGAGTTTCCGAGTTATGAATACTGCCACAGCAATGATTACGAATACGATAATCATTGTGATAATGTTAATCGTACGAGGGCTCATGGTAATTTCTCCTTATCTTATAAGCTTTTTACACTCCAATTATGCTGAACCTTTAATTTCTTATTCTTCTTATCAGGTTTAATGTATTTTACTTTTGTTGTCAATTTTCTTGTAAATTGACCATACAAAACTCCTTTTACACCAACATTAATATCATATGTGGCGTACATACTTGCACTTTTGTCTTTGCTCTTAGCGCACTTCGTCCCGATTTTTGCACCGCCTGCTTTCGTTGTACCAAGCAACGATACGCCCGAGACGCCTGTAACACCATATCTTTCTGTAATTCCACTTGCACTTACTTTATAATGATTTTCTAATGTAAGATTTGCAACGCCAATACCACATTGAACCGATACTTTGGCTGTATAGTATCTATTTCCATAAGGATTCACCATTAGATGCAGCATAGACACTATTCGCATCCAATATTTTATCTAGAATTCCCCGCTCCTCTCCATCTTCAAACTGAACTGTTGCTTTTGTTGTTTCATCAACGTCAACCGTTGCTTTTCCGTAAGATGTTCCTCCAACATCCTTCATAACCTTATCCGGATCAATTTGAGCATTTTCGATTGCTTTAAAAGATTTTTCAATCACGCTGTCAGTATAGTTTTCTAAAACCTCGGGAGAAGATTTCTGGATTATTTGCTTCCTTTCATCCGTTGTTATCTTCCCGTCTTCATTCATCTGTTTGATTTCTGATTTGAGCTCCGAGACTGTTTCTATTTGCTTTTCATTCTCGGGTTGCGCTTGCGCAAATGCCGTGAACGTAGGCACCAAACAAATAGAAGCGGCCAACATAAGTGTAATACATTTTTTCATACAATTGTCCTCCTTGTTTAATATAAACCCATTATACTAAACGAATGTTAGAAAATTGTTAGAAAAAGATTAAGATTAAAATTTCATTTAGTTTTCACATTCGAATTTGATCATTCCAAATCATGCTATCATTTTTTCTTATAGCATGATTCAATTTCGTGGGTATCATCTATTTTGAAATTTCGAATAACCTTACCTTTCCTCACCAATGTAGTTGTCTGGATACAGATTGTGTACGTCTTTTTCATAAATTATCCCGAGTGCGAAGAGACTTGTCGCGATTATCATTATTGAGATTGTAGCGCATATCAGTTGCACACGAGATTTCTTGTTCGCAAAGCTTACCAGAGTGACTACGACAGCAATAATCACAAGGATATCCAGTATGGCACATAGTGCAGTCTCTCCAACAATGTTATTTCTATCGCGAACAATACCATACCAATATAGAGAAATTGCCGGAAGAAGAATGGTGACAACCCGTAATGAATTATTCAGCATATTTTTCATATAACGAATCCTTCCATATAAGTATTAAACTTTCCTCCCATGACTCTTATTATACAGACCAATTGTTAGAAAAAAATTAAGATTACATTAAGATTAAAATTTCACCTTTTCATCACATTTCTGAGCCACCGGCACCAGGTCCGAGGGTGCGGCTGCTGCAATCCGGTGGCTCAGATTCCCGGGTTTCATCATTTCTGAGCCACCGGCATCAGGTCCAAGGGCGCGATTGCCGCAACTCGGTGGCTCAGATTCTCGGGTTTCATCCTTTCTGAGCCACCGGCTGGAGGTTCAAGGACGCGGCTACTGCAATTCGGTGGCTCAGATTCCCAGGTTTCATCATTTCTGAGCCACCGGCTGGAGGTCCAAGGGCGTGGCTACCGCATCTCGGTGGCTCAGATTCCCGGGTTTCATCATTTCTGAGCCACCGGCACGAAGACAGCGCCGGCCTAGCCTCGTTGGTTAACGAAAAGGTGTAGATTTTCCCGGCGGTTTCGTTAATCCGCGGCCGCCTGGGAACCGGCTTGGGAACTGGACACGTTCGGTTAGACGAAAATTTCTTTTACAAAATATCGCGTTCTTCCTTCCCCTTCTCTACGTTCCGTAGGTTGTGGAAGATATTGAATTCCTGTAGAATTCTGGACATGGAGGTAAAGAAATATGAATCAATATGTAACTGGCGCAGCCATTAAGAAGCTACGCGAACAACGCCACATGACACAGTCTATGTTGGCGGACAAACTGGCAGTAAGTGATAAAACCATTTCCAAATGGGAGACCGGCAAGGGATATCCGGATATTACGCTTTTGGAATCCCTTGCAGATGCGCTTTCCGTATCCGTCACCGAGCTGCTTTCCGGAAATACAATAACGAATTCCAATGTATCTGCGAACATGATGCGGTCCCATTTCTACGTATGTCCCATATGCGGAAACATCGTTCACAGCATGGGGGAGGCGATGATTCACTGCCACGGAATTCAGCTCACTCCGGAGGAGCCAGAGAAAGCAGACGAGCTCCACGGAATATCCGTAGAGCTCATCGAAGATGAATACTATGTCCACATTAATCACGAGATGTCGAAGAGTCATTACATTTCGTTCATCGCTACTGTTTCCGGAGACCAGATGCAAATGGTCAAGCTGTATCCGGAGGGTGAAGCGGCCGCAAGATTCAAACGCAGTGGTATCAAGAAAATCTATTTCTACTGCAATCGGGATGGTTTGTTCTGCCACACTATACGCCCAGGTACATCCGAATAAGACCCAATATCAACAGGTGCACGGGGTAGAAGCAGTAATTGAAAATCTTGTTCTGGCGTCCTCTCTCTCCGTTATAGGTCAGGGTCAATCCAAATCCTAGCAATGCCCAAGGTTCCTTGTACATGGAAACGTAGCTGAACGGAATGGAGAGAACATACCGCTCATGGAATATGTACATGAAATATCCGATGAGGATGGCATGGTGCTCGTAGTCCAGTCCCAGAGTCATGGCTAGAAGGCACATGATTCCAACGATGAGGAAGGAGGACAGATACCAGAGAGCTTTCGGAAGATTTTCCATCCGCCTCTTCAAGGTGTCAATCCCCCAGATCATGGCCAGCACCGCTGCCAGGGTGAACATGATGTTGTTCCAGTTTGGATCGTACAGTTGTCCCGTGGTAAAAAGATCAAACGGTACTTCGGAAATAACTCCGAACACCAGCAGATTTGTCAGATATTTTCTTCGGCTATGGGTCTTGAAATATCCTTCCACCAGCAGAAAAATGAACAGCGGAAAAGCAATCCGCCCCAGGATGTCAAACAGGTTGCTGAGTATCTGAAGACTTCCGGAGCCGCTTAGGTACGGATAGATGAGCGCTTTGTTCACATGGTCCAAGAGCATGGACAGAAAAGCGATATATTTCAGCTGTGCATTGGAAAAGATACGGATTTTTTCGAGAAATTTCTTCTCCGGAAAAGTCCCTGTCATAGCATTTCTCCTTTCACAATAGCTGCTTACTGCAGTTTTCATAGGTTGGTTAAGTCCTCGCATTATAACGAATTCCTATGTGAATGTAAATGGATATATGGTTAAGATTGGGTCAAGACTCCGCGAAAGAGTTTATATTTTTTGTTGTGAGAACTCACAAGCACAAAAAAAGAGAAGCCTGTGCAGGGCTCCCCTGCCCCAGCTGGCTTCTCTCAATAAGTCCTGTAACAGTATTCTATTCATAGATCCTCTTAATCGTCTCGAACTTAATCATGTTGGTGTTTCCGGTCACGCCGCTGAGCTTTCCGCCCATCATGATGACGTTGTCTCCCACCTGAAGGTTCAGAATTCGGGTAGCTTCCTTAACCGCGTGGAAGAACAGCACGTCCATGGATTCGTACTCTTCGCAGAGTACCGGAATCACGCCCCAGGAAAGGGCCAGCTTCCGATAGACTTTCGGGCGAATGGTGGTTCCGATAATCGGCACTGCATTCCGGAACCGGCTAACCATTCGAGCCGTGAGACCGCTGACAGAGCTGACGATGACGCACTTGGCATCCACATCAATGGCCATCTGACAAGCTGAGTGGGAGATGGCATCCAGAATATTCTTGGTGACGAAATCCGTCTTCCGGAACCGATTGCGGTAATCGATGTGGGACTCTGTATACTCTGCCACTTCTGACATGGTTTGAACCGCTTCCACCGGATGTTTTCCCGCTGCACTTTCACCGGAAAGCATGATGGCCGACGCCCCTTCATAGACTGCATTGGCCACGTCGGAAATCTCCGCACGGGTTGGCCGGATGTTGTGAATCATGGATTCCAGCATTTCCGTAGCCACGATGACACGCTTTCCCAGCATCCGGCACTTGGAGACAATCTGTTTCTGAATCGCTGGAACCTCCACGAAAGGAATCTCCACACCCAGGTCGCCTCGCGCCACCATGATGCCGTCCACTACTTCCGAAATTTCCTCCACATGGTCCACACCGGATTGATTTTCAATCTTGGCGATGATGTCGATATCCTGTCCCCCGTGCTGGTCCAGGAAATTCCGCATATCCAAAGCATCCTGCTTGGTGGACATGAAGGACGCCGCCACGTAATCCACGTCCTGTTCAATGCCAAAGAGCAGGTCTTTCTTATCCTGTTCGCTGAGAAAATCGTTGCTCATGAGGCGTCCCGGGAAGTTCATGCTCTTTCTGTCCGACAGCTCGCCACCCACTTCCACTTGAGTCAGCACATCATTCCCCTTGATTTCCTGTACTGTGCACACAATCAATCCGTTGTTCACCAGAATCCGGTCCCCCTTGTGCAAGTCCTTCGTCAAATCCTTGTAGCTGACAGAGACTCTGTTTTCGTCCCCCTCCACGTCCTCTGTGGTAAAAGTAAATTTCTGTCCTTCCTCCAGAACCACTTTGTGATTCTGGAAGGTTCCCGTACGGTATTCCGGGCCCTTGGTATCCAGCATAATCGGAATCGGCAATTTCAGTTCCTCCCGAACCTTTCGAATCATCTTGATTTTCTTCAAATGCTCCTCGTGGGAACCGTGGGAAAAGTTCAGTCTGGCTACATTCAATCCTGCCAGACACATCTTCCGAAATACTTCTTCGGACTCACTGGAGGGTCCGATGGTGCAGATAATTTTTGTCTTTCTCATTGCTCTATCCCCTTATTTTCATTTCTTACTTAATTCGTTACCTTCATTATAAAATTCTTCCGCGCTTTATCAACTAGCGACTGCATTAATTTTCTTGAATTTTACGAAGACCTTTCTAGATTGAATAAAAGTGGCAATTTTACCAGTTTTATTCAAAACGTGTTGTTTCTTCTTTACAACTCTAGGCTGTTTTCCTTCAAGAGAAAATCGTAGATGCTCATCGTCGTGATTCCGTCTTCATCTCGGCTCACGTTAACCACATCTTTGACGATGATGATTTTCTTGAAGGAGTCATTCACGTTAAGTAAGGAGGCCTTCTCTTGACGAATCTTCTCCGCACTCGGCAGACTGAATGCGGATTGAATGTAATACCTCTTATTTCCAAGAGTTGCAATAAAGTCAATTTCCAACTGTTTTCGCGTCATATGACCATCCACGTTCTCTCTTTTATCCACAATCCCCACGTCTACAGAATAACCTCTTACCCGAAGTTCGTTAAAAATTATGTTCTCCATCAGATGGGTCTCCTCAGTCTGCCTAAAACCCAGCCTTGCATTTCGAAGTCCTACGTCTTCAAAGTAATACTTAATTGGTGTTCCGATATACTTTCGTCCTTTTACATTATATCGCTGCGCCTTCTGAATGAAGAAAGCGTCTTCCAAGTATTGTATATACTGCCGGATGGTATTTGTGCTTATGGATGATTGAATACTGCTCCGGAAAGTTGCCTCTAGCTTCGCCGGATTGGTCAAGGATCCTACGGCCGAAGCAAGAATATTCACCAGATCCTCCAACTCCTGTGTCTTCGTAATCTTATGACGTTCCAGAATATCCTTCAAATAGGTCTCTTCAAACAAATTCGAAAGATACAGAACTTTCTGCTCTTCTGTTGGCATCGTTACACATAAAGGTAATCCGCCATACATTACATAATCTGCCCAGCCATGGTAGACATCCCCTGGATACACTTGCATGAACTCACTGAATGAAAGCGGGAATACATGAATTTCGTCTCCCCGTCCGCGGAATTCAGTTAGAATATCTTTGGAAAGAAATTTCGAATTGCTACCGGTAACATAGACATCGGCATTCGGAAGGTGTAACAGTGAGTTCAACACTTCCTCGAAATTCTCTAGCATCTGTACCTCATCCAGTAGGATATAGTATGAACCCGTTGCGCCCATGCGTGAATCAATATAGTTGAGCAATGTCTCCGGCTTACGGTATTCTCGGTTCTTCCATCGATCCAGTTCCATCGTAATGATGTTTTCTTCCGGAACCCCACTATCCAGTAAGTATTGGTGGAATATTTTGAAGAGGAGATAGGATTTGCCACAACGACGAATTCCGGTCACCACTTTAATCATTCCGTTATGCATTCGATGAATCAGTCGGTTCAAATAGATATCTCTCTGTATTTCCATTTTCTCTCCTCATGTTTTGAATAAAAGTGGCAATATTGCCTAAATTCTTCAAAACTATTGTACCGAAACATTCTTTCTTTTGCAATTCACCCATTGAAAAAAAGTGGTAACTTTACCACTTTTCTTCAATCTGCTTCTACCAATATTTACACTGTAATCACATTATCCAGTTCCCCGCAGGCGTCGATTTGGTTCTTTCCGCCAGAAATCACGATTCCGCCATTGGAAATCGTCTCGGTCAGCGGCTTGGCATAACGCGCCAAGGATTCCGGTGTGGAATTCAGAATTCTCCTTCTCTCTCGGCAGCGATCCTCATAGGTACGTTCACTGAAGTACATGCTGTCTCCGCCGTTTCCCTTCAATCTCGGCGTCAGAATTCTGGAAGAATCGGAAATGGCACCGATGATAAATCCCGTAAGATCCGGCTTCGTCGCCATGAACTGAGACAGAAAATCTCCCACAGTGGTATATTTCTCCAGAGATTCCGCTCCGCTTGGGTCACGGTACGAATAGCATGCGGCCAGTCCCGATGTGCCCACGGTCAATCCTGTTCCATAGGCGCCGCCTTGCACACGAATGACATTCCACAGGTACGCATAGGAAATGATCCGTGCCGCCAGCGACAGTTCCCCATTCCACTCCGCACCGAATTTCGTCATATCGCCACCTCGGATAGCGAAAGAAATATCCGCTGGAATAATAATTCCTTCCTTCTTCGGACCCCACGGCCGAATTGGCTTGGTAGTCTCTTCCATCGGATTCACATCCACGGCCTTGCGTTCTGGAAGTCCTTGGTGGAAACAATCTTCCAGCGTTTTCACGTCGTCCTCGCTCCCTCCGGTAATACTCAGGGTCATTGGGCTGCAATTCGCAACTCGAGATAGCTCTTCACTCAGGCGACTCCGAAGGACCTTCCAATTCCAGTTCTCCTCCTGGTCCTTCATCCACTGATAGTAGGTCAGTCCATCGGTGCATTCGTTCACCACGCCAGCCGCCGTGTACATGGCGGTAAGCCTACGAAGGCCCAGGGAATGTCCTGCCATGGCCATCTGCTGCTGCATGTCTCCCCGGTCCTGCATCAGCAGATTTCGAAGGACCTCTTCGTCATCGAACTTCGTCTCGGTTAGAATATCCGTTACCAGTCGAACCGCCTCCGGAAGATTCTTCGGAAGGGTGCTGAATGTAACCACCAGCATGGCCTTGTAATCCTCCGCATCGTTGTTCTTCGTGAAGGTAGTGGTGCTAAAATCAATTCCGCCGCAGTACAGACGTCCCCGGTTCAGAAGATCCACTGCGCTGGAATGCTCCGTATCCACCTTTCCCAGCACTTCCGTCAGGAAAGAAATGTAGGACAGTTCTTCCTCACTTCGGTCGGATATGTCGAAGAATGCGGTGGCGTAGATGATTCCATTAGTTGGAATATCGTGTACCAATACCTTTGTCCCATGGATTTCCTGTACCTCTGTGGGGATATCCTCCGGCATATCCTGGATGTCCGACAGTTCCAAATGCGGCAGACAAGCCAAATCTTCTTCCGAATCCTCTGTATTCTGCCATTCCTTCAGCCTCTGCTCCTCCTCCTGAAGGGATGCTCGCTTCTCCTGGCTCCAGGATTGCGCTTCCTTCTGGATCCTGGCTTCCTCCGCGGCTCTTCTTTCTTCTCCTGCCGTGCGGGACGGCTTCAGGATGATTTCGCAGCGGTGTGGATTCTCCAGATAGACCTCTCGGATTAAGTTTTCGAAATATCCGTTTTCTGCTTTTACCCGGATGCGGTCAAAAATATCTCCCACTTCCAGATTGGCTTCCGGCTTGCCACCGTACAGCCAGCTTTCCAGAATGTTAAAGCTGAAAATCAGACCTTGCGGGTAGGATCCATAGTCACGCTCCCGCATGATGAACTCCGTGTTGGCGATGGCGGATTCCACCTCTCGCTGGTCCAGACCCTCGTCCGCAAGGCGTTTCAGCTCCTGGAAAATCAGCTTCCGAATCTCTTCGGTATTCTTCTCATCGTAGTTCCGAACTTCAATCTTCGCGTAAGGCTGGCGCATGGAGTCCACCACCGATACGATGACATCCTCCGCCAATCCTCGGTCCAGAATGCACTTCGGCAGTGGGGAATGGTTGTTGTGGGCGATGACGCTGTGCAGGATGTGCATGGCCACCAGCTTCTCTCGGTCGTCGTAATCCCCGATGGCGCCGCCCCAAGCAATGCGCATGCGGCTCTCCATCGGTTCCTCCGGTCCGATTTCGTACGTCTCGGTGCGGCTTCCACCATCCACCGGTACCTGCATCGGTGGGAAGGCGATGGGTTCGGTCCGTCCAAAGTCTTTCAGAAACTCGTCCTGGAGGATTCCCAGAATCTCGTCGATATCCATCTTTCCATCCAGACAAATATAGGCATTGGATGGGGCGTAGAACTTCTTGTGAGTTTCGATGAACTCTTCGTAGGTAAGATCTGGAATCGACTTCGGATCTCCGCCGGAATTAAAGCGATATGGTGTGTCCGGAAGCATGGCCTGGCACATGGCATCGTCCAGAATCTCGTCTGCGTTGGCCATGGCTCCCTTCATCTCGTTGAACACCACGCCTTTGTAGGAAGGATTTCCTTCTTCGTCAAAGGCATAATGCCATCCTTCCTGCTCAAAGATTCTTGGATTCGTGTAGATAGCCGGATGGAACACCGCATCCATGTACACCCGCATCAGATTGATGAAATCCTTGTTATTTCGGCTAGCCACCGGATACAGGGTCTTGTCCGGAAATGTCATGGCGTTGAGGAAGGTGTTCAGGGAATTCTTCACCAGCTCCACGAAAGGTTCTTTTACCGGATAACGATCCGATCCACACAGTACCGAATGCTCCAAGATGTGGAACACGCCGGTATCGTTGCTAGGGAGGGTCTTGAAGGCAATTCCGAAAGTTTTGTTCTCTTCCTCCCGGTCCATCCACACCAGCTTCAGCCCCGTGGGTTCGTGCTCCATCTCGTACATTACCGCATCCAGCTCATCTAAGGAAACCTGTCGCTTTACCCGAAAAGCGTGCAGGCAGTCGTTTACTTGTAATTCCATATATACCTCCATTCAGTTCTTACAGATACTGATCTTCCACCTTCTCCGAAGCGTAGTGATCCGTCACATCGGAAATGTCCTTCGCCCCTTCTTCGGCCTGCTCCGGTTCCGCCGGTGCCTCCTCTGTGGAAAGGCCTTCCTCCGGTGTCGGTTCTGCAAACATTTCGCTCAGGCTCGGATGTTCTTCTTTCTCTGCCTCTTTCTTCTTTCCTCTGGTCACCGCATGGCCCGCCGGAATGTACTCCTCCTCACTCCGTACTTTCTTCCGGTTCCGAATCCAGATAACCAGGGAAACCAGGTAGAACAGGGGAACGAACACAATCAGGAAGGTGACTACGCTCCGCTGCCAGGACTCCACCACGTCACTTCCCGGAAGCACTATCGTAAGGGGTGCCAGCCACAGGACATGAAGAATGGTCGGAATCAGGAAAGCACCCACGCGGCTACTTTTCCAGAGGAAGAACCCCATCCAGATTGCAGTCATGAATTGAGATAGGATGGTCTGCCAGCGAATCTCTGCGCTGATGAAGCCCCCACCAAAGGCCGTCAGCACGCTGAGAATCCCCACAAAGCCCATGGTGACCCACATCACGCTTCGGAAATAGCTCCGGAAGGCATATCGGTCAAATCCCGGATGCTTCTCCCCCCGGCACAGAAAATACCACCGAAGTCCCTCTTCTACAATCGCCATCACAGCAGCCACCAGAACGCCTCCCGTCAGGGTTCCTACCGTTAGCCCCAGGGCGCCGTTCACAACATATCGCTGAACCGCACCTTCCAGCACAAGCACCAGCACTGCCATTCCCATTCCGTACAGGAAGCATCGCCGGTCCCGCTTTGGGGCGGACCATTCTTTTATCGTATCAGGCATCCTCATACCTCCTTCTTCTCTGTAAAAATATATTCCATTATACAATACAGATTTCCGGAACGCAAAATTCATACGTAATCAAAAAGTACCACCGTAAATCACGCCACGAAAAAAGCCCCCTGCGCTGGCAAGAGGCTTCTGTTTCTGCTATTTCTCCATTCCTACATATTCGTAGCCGGCATCTTCTACCGCAGCCTTCACCGCTTCCTCCGATACCTCTTTCGAAAGTGTGAGGACCGCATTGTTTTCATCCTTGCTCGGGGTTGCGCTCTCTACACCATCCAGGGCCTCCAGGGCTTTCTTCACATGGGCCTCGCAGTGTCCGCACATCATTCCGTTAATCTTAACTGTTGTTGTCATTTCATTTTCCTCCTTTGAATTCTGAAGTGAATTAAGTATCTCATCTATATCGGAAAGGTTCTGTCCCTTCTTCCGAAGTGGCCGATCCTTCTTCCGGTCATAAATCTTAAGCAGATTCAGTCTCAGCGCATTCATGCACACGGTAAAACTAGATAGGGACATGGCTGCCGCACCCCACATAGGGTTGATGGAAATTCCCGGGTACAGTCCTGCCGCCATCGGTATGAGCAGAATATTGTAAGCAAAAGCCCAGAACAGGTTCTCATGAATGTTCCGAAGAGTTCCTCGGCTGAGACGCACTGCCGCTGCCACGTCGGACAGCTTAGAATTCATCAGCACCACATCGGCGGAATCGATGGCCACATCCGTTCCAGCGCCGATGGCAATTCCCATGTCCGCACGGGTCAGGGCCGGCGCATCGTTGATGCCGTCGCCCACCATGGCCACACTTCCGAGCTCCTGCAGCTTCCGAACCACGGCTTCCTTTCCTTCCGGAAGGACGCCGGCAATCACGTGTTTTACGCCTGCCTCTTTCGCGATGGCCTGGGCGGTCTTCGGATTGTCTCCCGTCACCATCACCACTTCCGTTCCCATGCTCTGAAGCTGCTGAATGGCCTCTCTGGAATCCTCTCGCACCGTATCTGCCACCGCGATAATTCCCAGAATTTTGCCGTCTTCCTCGAAGAAGAGCGGTGTCTTCCCCTGGTCTGCCAAAGCCTCGGATTGCGTCCGGATTGCTTCCGAAAGTTCCGCTTTCCGCTGTATGAATTTTGCCGAGCCACCGGTTACCTTTCGATTCCCGATTTTTCCGCAGATGCCGTTCCCGGCAAGCACTTGGAAATCCGTAATTTCTGCCAGGTCTACCCGGCCCTGGCACCACTTCGTCACGGCGGATCCCAGCGGGTGCTCGCTACGGCTTTCCAACGCATATGCGACGCGAAGGAGTTCCTCTTCGGTGGCGTTCACCGGAATCACATCCGTCACCTTCGGCGTTCCCTCTGTAATTGTTCCGGTCTTATCCAGTAAAACCAAATTGATTTTGCCCGTGTTCTCCAGGGACTCCGAGGTCTTGAACAGGATGCCGTTCTTCGCTCCCACGCCGTTGCCTACCATGATGGCCACTGGCGTTGCCAGGCCCAGGGCACAAGGGCAGGAAATTACCAGTACGGTGATGGCGTGTTCCAAAGTTATTGCCAAGGCCGCACCTTTCAGAAGCCAGACAGCAAATACCACCAGCGCGATTCCCATCACCGCCGGTACAAACACTGCCGATACCCGGTCGGCGATCCGTGCGATAGGGGCTTTGGTTCCTGCGGCATCGCTGACCAACTGGACAATCTGGGCAAAAGTAGTATCATTTCCCACCCTGGTGGCCCGGCAGCGCAGATAACCGGACTGGCTGATGGTGGCGGCAGAGACAGTATCGCCCGTGACTTTATCCACCGGAATGGACTCTCCCGTCAGCGCAGACTCATCGATTGCCGCAGTGCCTTCCAGTATTACGCCATCCACCGGTACAGCATCACCGGATTTGACGATGTAGATGTCACTTACTTTTACCTCTTGAATCGGAACCTCCAGAACCTCCCCGTCTCGTTCCACACAGGCGGTCTTCGGTGCCATGTGAAGCAGCTGCTTCAGGGCATCGGTGGTTCGTCCCTTGGACAGGGATTCCAGGGTCTTCCCCACGGTAATCAGGGCCGGAATCATGGCCGCCGACTCGAAATACAGTTGGTCGTGGTAAAGGGGCATGAGCGCCATATTCCCCGCGCCCCCTGTCACCATGTAAGTCATTCGAAACATGATGTACAGCGACCACAGGAAAGAAACGCTGGAGCCAAGTGCTACCAAAGTGTCCATGTTGGGGGAGCCGTGGCGAAGAGATTTGAACCCGGAGATGAAAAACGCTCGGTTAATCACCATCACCAGAAGTGCCAGTAACATCTGGGTCAGCGCCAACCCCAGGTGGTTATGTACCAAGAATCCCGGTACCGTCCAATCCAGCATGTTGTGTCCCATGGTGATGTACATCAACACTAAGAGAACCACTACCGAAAGCTTGAGACGCCTCAGTAGCTTCGGCGTTTCTTTGTCCTGAAGGGCCTCCTCTTCGGCCTTGAAGTCCGGCATATCCGGATTCTGCAGATTGGTTCCGGTGCTGCTTTTACCACTTCTTCTCGGTTCCGCACCGTATCCCGCATCTTCTACGGCTCGGACAATGCTCTCCTGGGATGCGGTTCCTTCCACGGTCATGGAATTGGTCAGCAGGGAAACGTTCACCGACTCCACGCCCTCCACGGCTCGCACCGCTTTCTCTACATGGGCCTGGCAGGCGGCGCATGTCATTCCGCTTACACTATATTGTTCCAATAGAATACCTCCTTTTGAATGCCTCCTTGATGGGGGCCTCTAGCTGTGCCGCAATCGCTGTGTCTGTTGCTTCAGCAGATACTTCGGCTGCTTCATCTGGGTTACTTCATCAACTTCTGAAGCAGCTTGCAAAGTTCGTCAATCTTCTCGTCGTTGCCTGCACGAATGTCCTCCGCCACGCAAGTTCGAATGTGACATCCCAGAAGCACTTTGTTGAAACTGTTCAGCGCACTGGTAGCCGCGGATGACTGGGTCAGGATATCCGGACAGTAGGCGTCGTTCTCTACCATCTTCTGGAGTCCTCGAATCTGTCCTTCAATCCTCCGAAGTCTTGTCAGCAGCGCCTTCTGTTCCTCTTCCGAACGCTTCTTGTGGCGAGTGCCGCAACAACAGGGCGGAGTACTGCTGTCATTGCTATCATTGCGCTCGCTGCTTTCGCTGTTCTCGTTGCCCTCCGGTCTTGTCGCTTCGAGAGGGGTGTTCGTATCACTCAATTCGTTCATATTTTCCATATCGTTCAGTTCGGTTAGTTCATTTGTATCCATGGGTTCTCGCTTTCGTTGTCGATGATGATGTTGTTACTTGGTTTGGTTAGTCGGTCGGTTGATCGGGTCGGTCAATCGCAATACCCCTCTGGGGTATTGCGATTATCTGGTGCTATGTTATACCCCAGTGGGGTATATGTCAACTGGTTTTTTGAATATGAGATGCACTTTCTCCGGTACAGGTTGGAGTGGGCGCCGCGATTTCAAGTCTGGCTAGACCTAACGGAGATACTCGGTGGCTCAGGTTCTGGAGTTTTCGCGTTCCTGAGCCACCGGACCTGGCCATTGCTGGCGCTCCGCGACAT
>JBNMGJ010000079.1:0-7876 GCA_050872185.1 Mogibacterium sp. | reverse complement strand
GTCCATATCTCCGTCCCGAAGAGCCTGTTGCAGTTCCTTTATCCCAGTAGGATTAATTCGCTCCCCGATGATATTTAGATTTCCGTATTCTGCCACGAATCCGGCAGAGCATACACCCTTGCGGCTTCTTGGAATTCTGCCTTCCGGATTGTAGAACGAGGCTTTTCCAGAAAGTTCTCGGATAAAATCCCGATTCGTTCCACAGCAGCCTCCGACAATGCCCACACCTTTCTCCAGAAATGGCACCATCTGCTCCGCAAATTCTTTTGCCGAAATATCGTACTCCCCAGTTCTCGGATCCGGAAGTCCTGCATTGGGCTTAATGATAATCGGCACATTCGTCCACTCCATCAAGGTCTCCGCAATGGGCAGAATCTCTTTCGGTCCCAGCGAGCAGTTGATTCCCATGGCGGATACCCCCAGGCCTTCCAGTGTCAGCGCCATGGACGCTGCAGAGGTTCCCAGGAAAGTACGGCCCTTTTCCTCGAAGGACATAGTGGCCCAGATGGGGAGATTCGAATTCTCTCGAGCCGCCAGAACAGCGGCTTTCATCTCATAGAGATCTGTGAAAGTCTCAAATACCACCACATCGGCCCCCGCCTCTTTTCCCGCAATTACGATTTCGGCATAATCACGGTATGCTTCTTCAAAGGGCAACGTTCCCAGAGGCTCCAGCAATTCACCCAGTGGACCCACATCCAGAGCCACCATGCATTCCAGGCCCTTCTCTGCCATGATGGATGTGGCTTCCCGAGCAATCCGTACATTCTCCGTCACCACTTCCTGCACCGAATAGTCCGTTTCTTTCAGCTTGGGTGCACAGGCACCGAAAGTATTCGTATAGATGCAGTTCGTTCCTCTCTCAATATACTTGCAATGAATGCCCCGTACCTGCTCACCGTGGTTCATCGCATACACCGCCGGATTTTCTCCTGGCTTCAGGCCGGCTTGCTGCAAATCCGTTCCCATACCGCCATCCAGGATAATCAGTTTCTTCTCCATAACACAACCTTATCACACAACCTTATCAATCATTTCACTATGTAGATTGCTTCAATCACTTGTTCTAAGTATAAATAATAACTTCGCTGGATACAATCAGAAACTTTCCATAAGCAGCGATCTCTTTACCCAGTTCCATGGCCAAAAGAATTGAATTTATCTATTTACATTGTCTGCTCAGAATGATATTGTATTGTATGACAACTCATCGCAGTTGTATAACATCATACATCATCAGGAGAAAACTATGTCTCAGAACAGAAGTAACCTTGCACAGCGTACTGCGGACACCCTGCGTAAGGAAATTACGAATACAGAAACCTACGCGCCCGGAAGCAAGCTTCCCAATGAGAACGAGCTCTCCCTGGAACTGGGGGTTAGCCGCACTACCCTTCGGGAAGCCATTCGCATTCTGGTGGCGGAAGGATTGCTCCAGGTTAAGCGAGGAAAAGGAACTTATGTCACCCATCGGAAAGATCGTCTTTCCGATGCCCTGCCTTCCTTCGATGAGCAGAAGGTAGCACTCAAAGATTTATATGAAGCCCGTTTGATTATCGAGCCCGCTGCTGCGGCACTGGCCTGCGAAAGGGCCACCGATCAAGAGATTGAGGAGATTGTTCGCCTTGTCAAAGCCACCCAAGAGCAGTTCACTCACGACTTCAACAACGAAGAAATTATTCAACGGGAAATTGCCTTCCACGATGCCCTGATTCGGGCATCCCATAACCAGTTCTTCGATCACTTCCTGCCGGTGGTCAACGAAACCATCCAGAAGACCTTTGAACTGGAGTACAAGTGGGATGCGGTGGCGGAAGGCGCCTATAACGATAACTTTATGATTATCGATTTTCTGCGGAAACGGGATGCCGAGGCCCTCAAAAGCGTCATGACGATTCACCTTCACCGAGCACTCTGGACGGAACAGTTAATCTAAAAAAATATTGTTTTTATGTGAAAAATCACAAAATAGTTATTGACAACGTGGTCATACAAGTATATTATGTTGTCATACAACATACAACACAGTATGTGACAAGCGTTAATTAAATTATTTATATATTTCTAGGAGGAAATTAGAGATGAGTAGTTATGAGAATCACAAAATCTATTACGAAGCTGATTGCGATCTGAGCGTTCTGGACGGACAGAAGATTGCCATCGTTGGTTACGGAAGCCAGGGTCACGCACACGCACTGAACCTGAAGGAATCCGGCTGTGATGTTGTCGTTGGTCTGTACGAAGGTTCCAAGTCCAAGGCTAAGGCTGAGGCACAGGGCCTGAAGGTTCTGCCAACTGCAGAGGCTGCGAAGTGGGCCGACATCATCATGATTCTGATCAACGATGAGAAGCAGGCTGACATGTATAAGAAGGATATCGAACCGAACCTGGAAGCTGGCAACATGCTGATGTTCGCACACGGCTTTAACATCCACTACGGTCTAATCACTCCACCGGCTGACGTTGATGTTACTATGATTGCTCCAAAGGCACCAGGACACACTGTACGTTCTGAGTTCCAGGCTGGTAAGGGAACACCTGCTCTGGTGGCTGTACAGCAGGATGCAACCGGCAAGGCTCTGGACAGAGCGCTGGCATATGCTGCTGGTCTGGGTGTTGCAAGAGCTGGCGTTCTGGAGACTACATTCCGTACTGAGACTGAGACAGACCTCTTCGGTGAGCAGGCTGTCCTCTGCGGTGGTGTATGCGCTCTGATGCAGGCTGGTTTCGAAACTCTGACCGAAGCTGGTTATGACCCACGTAACGCTTACTTCGAATGCATCCACGAGATGAAGCTGATTGTTGACCTAATCTACGAAAGTGGTTTCGCTGGAATGCGTTACTCCATTTCCAACACTGCTGAGTTCGGTGACTATGTAACCGGTCCGAAGATCATCACTGAAGACACCAAGAAGGCAATGAAGAGCATCCTCAAAGACGTTCAGGATGGTACCTTCGCAAGAGGCTTCCTGGACGACATGGCAGGTGGTCAGGTTCACTTCAAGATGATGCGTCAGAGAGCTTCCGAGCACCCTTGCGAAACAGTTGGTGAGGAAATCAGAAAGCTCTACAGCTGGAACAGCGATGATGAGAAGCTGATTAACAACTAATATCATCTATATAATTACACTCCAACAAGGAATGGGACTTGTCCAATGGGATGAGCCCCATTTCTTTATGCCTGTAAAAAAAAGTGGCGCTGCCACATCCGTGACAGCACCCGTTTAAGTCTATTATTCCGGCAATCCTGGAATTACTTCCAGAAGTCCGTATCCTGTTTCAATTCAATATCCTTTGCCAGGAAGTGTGGATCCTTTCCCTCTGCCTTCTGCTTCTCGTAATCCTTAAGGCACTTGATAGCGGTTCCACCTAGCAGCAGGATGGCCGGCATATTGGTTACTACCATCAGGCCCTGCATCATGTCTGCAGTGTTCCATACCAGATCTGCCGAAGCCACGGAACCTACGAACACCAGTGCGGTGGCCAGGAGGCGGAACGCCAGCAGTTCGCCAGGCTTAATGTCTCTCTGAATGATGAACTTAATGCAGCCTTCGCAGTAGGAGTAGTTTCCAATCAGCGTTGTGAAAGCAAACAGGCACATTGCAAATGTGATGAACACTGGTCCGAAGCTTCCCAACGTGGAGTGGGTTGCCGCCTGCACGTAACCCGCTGCATCCGCAGTACCGTCTGCCGCCAGATAGCTTCCCGGAAGGATATCCGTGCTGAGGCACATGAAAGCCGTTGCACTGCAGATGAGAAGTGTATCGATGAATACGGAAAGCATCTGTACCAGTCCCTGCTTCGCCGGGTGAGATACGTCTGCAGTTGCCGCTGCATTCGGTGCAGAACCCATACCGGCTTCATTGGAATACAGACCTCTCTTGATTCCGAACATGATGCAGGATCCGAAGAATCCACCGAAGATTGCGTGGAAATCAAAGGCACTGCGGAAAATCTTTCCGAACATGGCCGGAATGTTTCCGATGTTCATCACCAGAATGATGATGGAAACAAGAACGTATGCAATACCCATTACTGGAACCAATACACCTGTTACATGGGTCAATCTCTGCGCACCACCGATAACGATGATTCCAAATAGAATTGCCAGAACAATTCCGATGATAGCCGGCGTGTACTTGCCGTAGAAACTGAACACCTTGAAGGTGGACTGCAGGTTAAAGGCTGCCAGCATATTGTATCCCACCGCATAAGTGAAGATGATCAAAATGGAGAAGATGACGCCTAGCCATCTTGCGTTCAACGCATCTCTCATGTAGAAGGCCGGGCCACCGTAACTGGTGCCGTCCGGATTTCTCTTCTTATATACCTGTGCCAGAGTCGATTCGATGAATGCGGAAGCCCCGCCGATAAAGGCGCTGACCCACATCCAGAAAATAGAACCGGCACCTCCGCATACGATAGCGGTGGCCACACCGATAATATTTCCGGTTCCCACACGAGAAGCGGTAGACACCATCAGCGCGCCGAAAGAAGAAATGCCGTTCTCAGTCTTCGGCTTCTCCTTAACCACGCGGATACATTCCCCGAACATTCGGACTTGAATCAGCCCGGTCCGGATGGTGAAATACAGTCCACCCAGAATCAGAATCAGCGGAAGGATGAAGGGCTGGTACAGAAAATTACTGATGGCCAGCACCACGTTGTTGATCGCATTCATAAATCATTCTCCTTAACATAAAATTTCGCAATAAATTGTAAATATCAACACACCTATTGCAACGGATTCATCTTATCTTGTCTACAATTCCGTACAAAATAATTCAAAATTGTATGAGATGTATACAATCTTATATTTTCTTGTTTCCTATTCTCTATTTTCATTCCATTTCACTTCTATTTTTTGTGGTAAAACCAAAACTTGCAATGTCCGTCCTTTCCGTTTATCCTGTAATCAGGACATAAATATTAATATCTTCCGAAATGAAAGGTGTAAAAACATGCAAGAAGTCGAAATCAAAGCCAAGTATACAAACTGTTCCCAAGAAGAACTGGAAAAATATCTCCTCCAGCATGGTTTCAATCGCCATCAGAGGGTCATCCAGAAGGACTATTACTACAACCATCCCGCTCGAGATTTTCGAGTTACCGACGAAGCCCTTCGGATTCGAATGGAACAACGGGAGAACAAAGAACCCATGGGATATATCACATATAAGGGCATCAATCATTCGAAGACCGGACAGAACCGCTTGGAAATCGAAACCACTCTTACAGATGTTGAGAAGACACAACAGATTCTTCAGGCACTGGGCTTCACGTCGGTTGCCCTTGTTCACAAGGATCGCACGGAGTTCTGTAAGAAGGATATTACCCTTTGCCTGGACCGACTGGAAGGCATTGGAACTTATATCGAAATAGAGAAACTGATTCCGGAAACTTCTCCGAACGCAAGTACGAACGCAAGTATAAATGCCAGTTCCTATGCCGAAACCGAAAAGGAACTTCTGGCCCTCCTGCAGAAGCTTGATTTCATCCATCCGGTAATCGAACCGGCCACTTATTTGGAACTGGTGATGCGGCAATCTTAAAATTGTTTCTCCGTGTATTTTTAATGAGGGAAGGTGATGTAGACGCCCTGTTCTTTTTTGCTTTCTCTCATTTCTGATTTTTTGTCAACATCCCAAAAAGCCTTCTTTCCATGGGTTTGCGCTTTTTCCACAGAAATATTTGATTTTGTATACAATTCGTTACACATGGTATTGTGGATAACCTAAAAGGCCGATACCCTTAGATATCAGCCTTTGCGCGATTATTTTTCGATTGTCAAGGAAAGTTTTCCACAGATTCAAAGGGATATAAGCGTTCTTTTTTGCCTAGCCCACTTTGCTTTCATCGGAACCTTCATTCAGAATCCGCATGAACTCTTCCCCTGTAATAGTCTCCTTCTGATAGAGATACCGCGCCAGCTCATCCAGCTTCTCCCGGTTCTCCAGCAGGATTCCTGCGGCCTTTTCGTGCTGTTCCCGGACTAGCGAAACCACTTTATCATCGATGATCTTCTGGGTCTCTGGGGAGCAAGCCAGGGAGGCATCGCCGCCGAGATACTGATTGGAAACGGTTTCCAATGCCACCATGTCGAAGTCACCGCTCATACCATACCGAGTAATCATAGCTCTCGCCATCTTGGTAGCCTGTTCGATGTCGTTGGAGGCTCCCGTCGTAATATCGCCGAAGACAATTTCCTCCGCAGCACGACCGCCCGTTAATGTGGCAATCCGGTTCTCCATTTCCTTCTTAGTCATAAGGTAATGGTTTCCCTCCTCTACCTGCATGGTGTATCCAAGGGCCCCTGATGTCCTCGGAATGATGGTAATCTTCTGTACCGGGGCAGAATGGGTCTGCTTCGCAGCCACCAGTGCATGCCCAATCTCATGATAAGATACGGTCCACTTCTCCTGATCGGTGAGAATCGCATTCTTCTTCTGGTATCCGGCAATAACCACTTCAATGCTTTCCTCTAGATCCTCTTCTGTAGCGAATTTACGCTTGTCCCGAACCGCCCGAAGAGCCGCTTCATTCACGATATTGGCCAGTTCTGCACCGGAAGCGCCGGAGGCCATCCGAGCAATTTTCTCGTAATCAATATCCGGTGCCACCTTAATCTTCCGCGCATGTACTCGCAGAATGGCTTCCCTTCCCTTCAAATCCGGAAGTTCCACCGGCACCCGTCGATCGAATCGGCCCGGTCTTGTGAGGGCGGGATCCAAAGAATCCGGACGGTTGGTGGCCGCCAAAATAATTACGCCGTTATTGCCTTCAAATCCGTCCATCTCCGTAAGGAGCTGGTTCAGCGTCTGTTCACGTTCATCGTTTCCACCAATCTGTCCATCTCGCTTCTTTCCAATGGTATCGATTTCGTCGATGAACACAATGCATGGTGCTTTCTCCTTGGCCTGCTTGAAGAGATCCCGCACCTTGGAAGCACCCATTCCAACGAACATTTCTACGAATTCCGAACCGGAAATGGAGAAAAACGGTACGTTGGATTCTCCGGCAACGGCTTTGGCCAACATGGTTTTACCGGTTCCCGGAGGGCCTACGAGAAGCACCCCCTTCGGCATAGAGGCACCGATGGACTTAAACTTCCCCGGATCGTGGAGATAGTCTACAACTTCCTGCAAGTTCTCCTTGGCTTCATCTTCTCCGGCAACATCGGAGAACTTAATTCCGTTGGTGGACTGAACGTACACCTTTGCATTGGATTTCCCCATGCCGAACATCATGGACCCAGCTCCGCCACCGGCTTTTTTCATGAGATTCTTCTGCATCCGGTTTCCGAGCCACATGAACAGCAGAATTGGCAAATACCCAGGTCAGCAGGAAGCTGGTCATCGGAGACATGGATTCGTTGATTTCGCCGGTGAACTTTGCGCCGGAATCCGACAGCCGTTCAATTAACTGGGGATCATTCATCTTGGCCGTCTCATAGATTCGGTCATCGTCCTTCAGGGTGAAGACAATCTTACTATCCTGCACCTCCACCTCATTCACGTGTTTCTTCTCCGTCTGGGAGATGAATGTGCTGTATTTCACTTCCTGGACCTACATCTTCTGCAAATAGGGCTTTAAGAAAATATTGATGGCCAACAAGACCAACAACGCCCCAATCCATAAATTAATCACAGGTTTCTTTGGTGTTTTCACTTCGTTCATATTATACCTCAATTTCCGTGCCTCGATTAGCACTCTGCATGTACGACTGATAATAGCATACAACTTTCCCGAATTCTATGACTTCACCAACTCTTCATGGTAAAATTACCGAATCAACGAAGTTCCCCTCCACCTCCGGCCAAATCCGGTAAAAGAAAATCCGGCATTCGCCGGACTTCCTTCTACGTTATTCATCACT
>JBNMGJ010000242.1:0-2463 GCA_050872185.1 Mogibacterium sp. | reverse complement strand
GGCAAATAATAATGTCGATTCCTTTCATTGTATACCTCCTTCTCCGGCTATCGGAAGAATCCGATTACGATTCGGACGGCTACCACCATCAGAATTGCGATGCCGGCAAGTACAATTACGTCTGTGCTGTTAATTGCCATTTCTCTTTTCCTTAACTATTTCTTCTATATCTTACGCGATATTCTTTTCAACTTCCAGCTTTTTCTTCTTATTTGGATCCGGACGGAACAGCAGGTACAGAACTGCAACCAGTACGATGAGTGCTGCGATAGTTCCGATTCCGAAGGATACCTCGCCCAGAATCAGGCCGCCCAGCTGGTATACGATCAGTGCAACGCAGTAAGCGGATACGTTCTGGAACAGGATTGCGAACCAGAAGAACTTGCGGTTGTTCAGTTCCTTTGCGGTGGTAGACAGGGCTGCCAGGCAAGGGGAGTCGAACAGGTTGAATACCATGAAGGAGAATGCTGCCAACATGGATGGGAAGAATGCGGCGAACTGTGCGTGGAATGCTGCAGTGTAGCCTTCGATTTCTCCCAGTCCGGACAGAACACCCATGGTGGATACGATACCTTCCTTTGCCACGAAGCCGAACAGGGAAGATGCAACTGCCTGCCATGTTCCGAAGCCCAGTGGCTTGAAGATGAATGCGATTGCTCCGCCGATTACAGCCAGCAGGGAGTTCTCTGCTTCTACCAGGCCGAAGTGTCCGCCTGCAAATCCGAAGTTACCCAGGAACCACATTACTGCACAGCAGAGGAACAGGATGGTTCCTGCTTTCTTCAGGAATGCCCATACTCTTTCCCATACGCTGAGGAGTACGCCCTTCGGGGACGGTGCGTGGTATGCCGGAAGCTCCATAACGAATGGTGCCGGATCTCCCTCGAAGGCCTTGGTCTTCTTGAGGATGATGCAGTAGATGATAACCAGTGCAATTCCCAGGAAGTACATTGCCGGTGCCATCCACCATACTCCGCCAGTCATATAGCCGGCGATGGTTGCGATTACCGGAAGCTTTGCGCCACAAGGGATTGTGGTGGTGGTCATCATGGTCATACGACGGTCTTTTTCGTTCTCAATGGTTCTGGTTGCCATGATTCCCGGTACTCCGCAGCCGGAGGAAATCAGGAATGGGATAAAGCTCTTTCCAGACAGTCCGAAACGTCTGAACAGTCTATCCATGATAAAAGCAACTCTCGCCATGTATCCACAGTCTTCCAGCAGTGCCAGGAAGAAGAATACGATGGCCATCTGCGGTGCGAATCCAATCGGTGCACCCAAGCCGCCGATGATACCATCGGATACCAGGGAAACAACCCAATCCGATGCGCCCAGGTGGGTCAGTCCGTTGGATGCCCAGTCCTGAATGGATGCAACGAATACGTCATTGGTCCAGTCGGTTACCATTCCGCCGATGGTGGTTACGGAAATGTAGTATACCAGGAACATTACCAATGCGAAAATCGGCAGCGCCAGAATTCTGTTGGTAACAATCTTATCAATCTTATCGGAGATAGTCAGTTTCTCATGACCCTGCTTTCTCTCGATAGCCTTCGGTACAATCTGGTTGATGTACTCGTATCTCTGATTGATGATGATACTTTCGGCATCGTCATCCATTTCCTTCTCGCAGTCCTCAATGTGACCTTCGATTTCGCTGGATACGGATGCAGCCAGTTTGATTTCGTCGCGAATCTTCTCGTCTCTCTCAAAGAACTTTACCGCATACCATCTCAGGTTGTTCTTGGAAACCTTGTCCTCGATGGACTCCTCGATGTGAGCGATGGCATGCTCTACGCTGCCGGAATACACATGGGGTGTGTCGCCCAAAGTTCTCTTCTTTGCCAGCTCCACTGCCTGTGCGATCAGCTCATCGCTTCCCTCGCCCTTCAGCGCACTGATTGGAACGATTGGGCAGCCCAGCTCTTTGCTCAGCTGTGGAACGTCGATCTTGTCTCCGTTCTTGTTCACGATATCCATCATGTTCAGCGCAATGATGGTTGGAATATGCAATTCCAGAAGCTGTGTTGTCAGATACAGGTTACGCTCCAGGTTGGTTGCATCGATGATGTTGATGATGGCATCCGGTCTCTCGTTCACCAGGTACTGACGTGTTACCACTTCTTCCATGGTGTACGGCGACAGAGAATAGATTCCCGGAAGGTCCTGAATTGTAATGGTCTTGTCGGTTTTGAGCTTACCGTCTTTCTTTTCTACAGTTACACCCGGCCAGTTACCAACGTACTGGTTGCTTCCAGTCAGCGCGTTGAACAGCGTTGTCTTTCCGCAGTTCGGGTTACCTGCAAGTGCGATTTTGATTGCCACAAAATACTCCTTTCATAATCCCGTAATACTGTTTCTTAAAATAACTTCTTTTTACCGTAGTCCCCGCAGGCTATTTCGGCTCGATTTCAATCAGCTCTGCATCGGCTTTCCGTACGGAAAGCTCATATCCCCTTACAG
>JBNMGJ010000064.1:0-9241 GCA_050872185.1 Mogibacterium sp. | reverse complement strand
TCGATAACCTTCGGATATACCACCATGTCACTGCTGATGTTGATGAACAAATTCAGGATTCCATCCACCGCCAAGAATGCCTCTGGAACGGAAATTCTCTTGTTAGCCGAATCATCCAGTGTTCTTTCGAACCACTGAGTGGCTGCAGTAATTGCCGGATTCAAGGAATCAATCATGACGTAGCGAGCCAGCGATGTGATTCTCTCGGAACGCATTGGATTTCTCTTGTACGGCATTGCAGAAGAACCAATCTGGTGTTCTTCGAAAGGTTCTTCCATCTCGCCGAAAGACTGCAGAATTCGCAAATCATTAGAGAATTTAGACGCAGTCTGTGCAATACCGGAAAGGGTGGACAGAACATTGTAGTCTACTTTTCTGGAATAAGTCTGGCCGGATACCGGAACGCATCCCTGGAATCCAAAATCTTCTGCAATCAGCTGGTCCAGCTTCTTCACTTTCTCTTCGTCGTTTTCGAAGAGATCCATGAAGCTAGCCTGTGTTCCGGTGGTACCCTTGGAACCTAGCATGCGAAGGTCTTCCAATCTTCTCTCCAGTTCAATGATATCCATGGAAAGATCATACATCCAGAGGGTAGCTCTTTTACCAACGGTGGTCAGCTGTGCCGGCTGCAGGTGCGTGTAACCCAGGCATGGAAGATCTTTGTATTCAATGGCGAAACGAGTCAGATTCAGTTCCACCTGAATCGCCTTCTCCAAAATCAGCTGCAGTGCCTCTCTCATGAGAAGTACGTCGGTATTATCACCCACGTAGCAAGAAGTAGCGCCCAGGTGAATAATCGGCTCTGCCTTTGGGCAACGTTTTCCATATGCATACACGTGGCTCATTACATCGTGACGAACTTCCTTTTCACGGGCTTCCGCAACGTCAAAGTCCACGATATCCTTGTTGGCTTCCATTTCGTCGATCTGGTCCTGGCTGATGTTCAGCCCCAGCTCCTTCTCTGCTTTAGCCAGTGCAATCCACAGTTCATGCCATGTGGTGAATTTCTTCTGCTCCGAGAAGATGTACTTCATCTCCTTGCTCGCATATCTTGAAGAAAGCGGTGATTTATATTCCATCTTGTTGTCCATACTAATCTCCCATTCTCTTGTTCAAAATACGAATTTCTCTTGCATCTGTGTCTCTGTCAATCATCATGGTGCACAGGGAAATCTTGTTGTTATCATTCAAGCTATTCCAGATTGTCTGAGTGAACTCATCCAAATCTCCCGGAATTTCCACCTTCCACGGTTCGCCCTCGAAGGTCGGAAGCGGTGTGGCATTGCCCTCATAGGTGTGGATGAACCGTGCGGTTCCATCCACCGGTGCATATTCGTAGAAGTACCGTCCGCATTCTTTGCCGATGCCATCAATGTTCTTGAGGATACTAAGCTTATAATTTCCACTCTTTGTGTCCACAATTCCGCTGATTCTCGGGGTAAAATGAGGTTCATCCGGCTCAAATTCCCGGGTGCGAAGCGCTTCCTCAAAGGTCTTTCCGTTCACGAGATACTCTTCTACCGTGTCCGTCTGATCTCCGTTGGTCACAACCAGGTCGTTCTGATGTGTTTTTACAGGATAATAGATAATAAGAGATGGATCCTCAAGCTTGTTCACGTCATACGGCGCGATAGCAATCCAATCTCCTTCCTGATAGAAATAACGGTTCCGGCTGTTTTCGCTTCTTCCCATGATAAAATAGGCAACGGCAATCTTACGGCCAACACTTCCGATCATAATGCCTCTGCCCCAGTAATCGTTGGAAGAGAGAAAACTCAAATCATGATTCTTGACTTTACTTTCCATTTTTCACCCTATCCATGTAACTCTGTAAAATAATAATAGCAGCTTGCTTATCCACGACTTCTTTGCGCGCCTTCCGCTTCATATTTGCATCTTTGAGAACCCTCTCCGCAATAACGGTAGTAAAGCGTTCATCCTGCCATTCCACCTTAATGGACGCCATGGCAGAACTGCGCATTTTGTTCTCCAACATTTTGCGAAATTCCCGAACTTTTTCGGTCTGTACGCTATCAGAACCATTGAGGTTCAACGGAAGTCCGATGACCACCGTGTCACAATCATATTCTTTAATGTAGTCCATCACCTTGCCGGCATCCTTTCGAATGCCGACACGGTCAATTGTAGTCACACCCTGTGCCACAATATCCAATTCATCGCTGACTGCAACTCCGATGGTTTTGTCACCAACATCTAATCCCAGCTTACGCATTACTTCTTCTCAATTCCCAAGTAGCTGGTCAGAATTTCTTCCAAAAGATCGTCCCGATCCACCTTCAGAATAATGTTTCTTGCGTTGTTGTGACTGGTGATGTAGGAAGGATCTCCAGAAGTCAGGTAACCCACCATCTGATCGATGGCGTTGTATCCCCTTTCCTGAAGTGCATTATAAATCGTTTCCAGCACCTCTCGATTCGTCATGGCGACTTCGTTAATTCCTTCAAAAACAACTGTATCTTTGCTCATAGCAATACCTCCTTACTGAACTGCGATGAGTTCTTCTGCCTTTTTGAATGCATCTTCCAGTTTTGATGCATCTTTCGCACCGGCCTGTGCCATGTTGGCTTTGCCACCGCCGCCACCGCCGGCAACCTTTGCCACTTCCTTGATAATCTTTCCAGCATGATAGCCTTGAGATACCAAATCATCGCTTAGCGAAACAATCAGTGCAACTCTGCTGCCGTTCACTGCAGCAAATACCATAGCCACGTGGTCGTTATTTTCCTTAATCGCGTCAGACATTTCGCGAAGCTGATTTACATCCATGTCTTCAAACTTCTGTGTAATCAGCTTTACTCCGTTAATTTCTTTCGCCGATGCTACGATGCTATCCACAGATCCGGCAATCTGATCTGCCTTAAGGCTCTTGATTTCCTTCTCCAAATCCTTTGCATACTGAAGAAGCTGTTCTGCGCGTTTCGGCAAATCCTTTTCCGATGCTTTCAGGATAGAAGCAGTCTCTTCAATAACCGCTTCCTTCTGGTCCAGATATTCAATCACCTGAGAGCCGGTCACCGCTTCAACACGGCGCACACCAGATGCCACACCGTATTCGGAAATAATCTTGAATGCACCGATTTTGCCTGTGTTATCCAGGTGAGTACCACCACAGAACTCTACGCTATAGTCGCCCATGCTGACAACTCTTACGATATCACCGTATTTCTCTCCAAAGAGCGCCATAGCTCCCAGCTTCTTTGCCTCTTCAATTGGCATCTCCTGCATGTGGATTGGAAGGAAAGAATCGATTTTCTCATTCACAATGTCTTCCACCTTGCGAATTTCTTCCAAGGTCATGGCCTCGAAGTGGTTAAAGTCAAATCTCAAATACTTCTCATCCACATAGGAACCTGCCTGCATAACGTGGTCGCCCAGAACATCACGAAGAGCCTGCTGCATCAGATGGGTTGCACTGTGTCCCCGGGAAATGCGGTTTCTCTTTAGAGAATCAATTTTCAAAGAAACAGCTGCCCCTTCGTCAAATGCAGAAACCTTGTCGGAATCTGCGGCATCGATAACGTGAAGGAAAATACCATTTTCTTTTACCACATCGACGACATGGACTGTCACGTCTCCTGCAGAAACCGTTCCGGTATCATGAAGTTGTCCACCGCTGGTTGCATAGAACGGAGTGCGATCAAAGATTAGGAACTTATGATCCTTATCGTAACTTCCAGCGAACTGCACTTTCGCCGCTGCCGCCGTTTCCGTATATCCCAGGAACTCCGTTGCCGGAAGGTGGGAATAGGCTCCCGCGTCTTTCCACGCATCTTCCGATGTATCTCTCTGTCCGGCCCGGGCCGTTTCCTTCTGATGCTCCATGCTCTTCTGGAATCCTTCCATATCCGGAGTCTTTCCATTCTCTGCCAGAATTTCTTCCGTCAGCTCAATCGGGAACCCGTAAGTATCGTACAGCTTGAATGCCAACTCTCCGGCAAGAACGGTCTCCTTCTTGGAGTCCATGTCCTCCATGTATTCATTCAGAATGTTCAAACCGTTAGACAAGGTCTTGGAGAACTGAGATTCCTCGTTGCGGATAATTTTCTTGATGTAGTCCTGCTTTTCCACCAGTTCTGGATAAGCACCACCGGAAATCTCGATGACTTTGTCCGCCAGTTCTGCAAGGAAGTCTTACTGGTCGATTCCAATCAGCATACCGTTTCGAGCAGCACGACGAATCAGACGGCGAAGGACGTATCCGCGGCCCTCATTGCTCGGCAGAATGCCATCAGAAATCATGAACACCATAGATCTCAGATGATCGGTAATGATACGCAGGCTGATATCTACCTGTTCATCCCCGCTTTCGTATTTCACGCCGGCCTTTTCCTCTACAGCGGAAAGGATATGGCGAACGGTGTCTACGTCGAAAATGGAATCTACGCCCTGCATGATGCACGCCATACGTTCCAGTCCCATTCCAGTATCAATATTCTTGTGGGCCAAATCCGAATAACTTCCGTCCTCTTCTCTGGAGAACTGGGAGAATACGTGATTCCAGAATTCGATATATCTGTCGCAGTCGCATCCTGGTTTGCAATCCGGCTTCCCGCAACCGTACTTCTCGCCGCGGTCGTAGAAAATTTCAGAACACGGTCCGCAAGGTCCCAGCCCAATTTCCCAGAAATTATCATCTTTACCCAGACGAACAATATGATCTTCCGGCATACCTAGCTTAATCCAGATGTCATGCGCTTCATCATCATCTTCGTAGATGGTGGCCCAGATGCGCTCCTTCGGCATCTTCAGCCATTCTGTGATGAACTCCCATCCCCAGGTCAGACTCTGTTCTTTGAAGTAATCTCCAAAACTGAAGTTTCCCAGCATTTCGAAGAAAGTGCCGTGTCTTGCGGTCTTTCCCACATTGTCGATATCACCGGTACGAATACACTTCTGACAGGTGGTCATTCTCTTGGATGGCGGTGTTTCTACTCCTGCGAAATATGGCTTCAGAGGTGCCATTCCGGAGTTGATAATCAGAAGACTCTTATCGTTCTGCGGAATCAGTGAGGCACTCTTACCAGCATAGTGACCTTTGCTGACAAAGAAGTCTCTGAACAGATCTCGTATTTCATTCAGCCCTAATTTTTCCATTGAAACTATCTCCTATTACAAATATTCATTTCATTATACAACATCCGAAATGAAATGTCATTGCCTTGCCTTGAAAAAATGCATTTAACCGAATTTCTATGTCCGGTTGCACATGGGATTTCCTGTATTCACGGAATGAAGAATCACTCCCCTACAAAAGCACAAGGCAGAGGTTCTTCACCTCTGCCTCTTGTAAAACAATTAGTCTACAACTTCGATGCTTTCCAGCTGACTTCTTACGTCTGCACGAATTTCCTTAATAAATTCTTTGCGGAGAGCCTGCTGTTCTTCTTTCTCCTCTGCAGTTAGCGTTCTTTCTTTTGAAAGCTTTGCTAACTCGTTGATTCGATTAATTTTAGCTTTTTCCATGAATTAATTCTCCAAAGAATCGCGTTGCCGTACTAGGGAATCATATCTGTCCTTCGCGTACTTGGACGCTTCGTCGAACAGTTTTTCCGCCCTTTCCGGATTTGCTTGCTGTAATGAACGATAACGTACCTCACCCATTAGGAACGACTTATAGTCTTCGGTCGGTTCCTTGCTGTCAATTGTCAGCGGGTTCTTCTTCTCCATTATATTCGATGGATTGAACCGGAACAAGTTCCAATATCCGGATTCCACTGCTTTTTTCATTTCCGGCATCGAATTATTCATTCCTGCACGGATTCCATGGTTAATGCACGGTGCATAAGCAATGATAATGGATGGGCCATCATAGGCTTCTGCTTCTTTAATCGCTTTGATTGCCTGTGCTGGGTTGGCTCCCATGGCAATCTGTGCCACATAGACGTATCCGTAGGACATGGCCATCTGTGCCAGATTCTTCTTGCCAACGCGCTTCCCGCCGGCAGCAAACTGCGCTACCGCGCCGGTCGGTGTGGACTTAGAAGCCTGACCGCCGGTGTTCGAATAAACCTCTGTATCGAATACCAGTGCATTGATGTTCTCACCAGATGCCAATGCATGATCTAATCCGCCATAACCGATATCGTAAGCCCAGCCATCTCCTCCGAACATCCATACCGATGGCTTCAAGAGCATGTCACTGTTCGCCTTAACATAAGTAGCCGCCTTGGAATCATCTGTCTCGATTGCCTGAAGAAGTGCCTGGCCAGCTTCATCGGAAGCAATGCCGTCATTCATGTTGTCCAGCCAGTTCTTTGCGGCCTCTTGATATTCCGGATTTCCTGCCAAAATCTCCACTTTCGTCCGAAGTTCATTTCGTCTCGTCTGAACGGAAATCGCCATGCCTAGTCCGAATTCAGCATTGTCCTCGAAGAGAGAATTAGACCAAGCAGGGCCTCTTCCTTTGCTGTTCACCGTATATGGCGTACTCGGCGCACTGCCGCCCCAGATGGAGCTGCATCCTGTCGCATTTGCAATAATCATGCGGTCGCCGTAGAGCTGTGTCACCAACTTTGCGTATGGAGATTCGCCGCATCCCGGGCATGCTCCGGAGAACTCCAGCAGAGGTTTCCGATAGCCAACGTCTTTGACCGACTTAACTTCTGTTTCCATGCGATCTTCCGGAACCTTCTTTTCCAGATAATCGAAGACTTTCTGCGCATCCTGGGATTCTTCCGATTCGAAGGACATCATTTCCAGAGCACGATTCTTCGATGGACAGCATTCTACACAGGATCCACATCCTGCACAGTCATAGGTGGAAATCGTCATGGTGAACTGATAGGAACCGCCGTTCTTTCCCTTCATCGCTACAGCCGGTGCATTCGACGCCTTCTGCTCTTCCTCCGTAATTGCGAAGGGACGAATGGCTCCGTGCGGGCAGACAAACGCACACATATTACACTGGATGCAGTTCTCCGGAATCCACTTAGGAACCGAAATAGCAACACCTCTCTTCTCGAAAGCTGCCGTGCCCGATGGAATCATTCCATCGCAAGTCTCTGTAAATTTAGATACCGGAACGCTATCTCCTTCCATCGCTGCGGATGGAATCAGAACATCTTTCACGTAGCGCTTTAAATCTTCGCGATTTGTCTCGACGGAGTGTTCTACCGCAACTTCTTCTGCATCTTTCCAGCTTTCTGGGATTTCTACCTTATGAATATGTGTTACACCAGAGTCTACCGCCTTGCAGTTCATGGAGACGATGTCTTCTCCCTTGCGACCGTAAGTCTTCCGAATAGCATCCTTCATGTATTCTACGGCCTTATCGATTGGAATGATGTTGGACAGTCGGAAGAATGCTGCCTGCAGTACCGTATTCGTTCTACGGGCACCCAGGCCCAGTTCGGTAGCTATTTTTACCGCATCGCAGGTATAAAGCTGAATGTCATTCTCCGCAATGTATCTCTTCGCAGATGCGGGAAGCATCTCATCCAGTTCTGCATCAGACCAACTGCAATTCAGCAGGAAAGTTCCGCCTGGATTGACATCCTGAACAATTCTGTATTTGTGCATATAGGATGCATTGTGGCAAGCGATGAAGTCCGCGTTGTTCACATAGTATGTGGATCGAATCGGCTCATCCCCGAAACGGAGGTGGGAAATCGTTACACCACCGGACTTCTTAGAATCGTACTGGAAGTACGCTTGCACGTATTTATCCGTGTTGTCGCCGATAATCTTGACGCTGTTCTTGTTGGCACCTACAGTACCATCTGCACCTAACCCCCAGAACTTGCAAGAAACTGTGGATGGCGCCGATACCACCGGATTGCTGATGCGCGGCAAAGAGAGGTGGGTAACATCATCGGTAATCGAGATAGTGAATTCCCGCTTCGGAGAATCACTGTCCAGATTGTCGTAGACTGCGATGACATCTCCCGGCTGGGTATCTTTGGATCCCAGTCCATATCTTCCGTGACAGACCTCAATGCCATTTCTTCCTACTTCGTTCAGGGCGCTGACCACATCTAGATATAATGGCTCGCCTTGTGCCCCCGGTTCCTTGGTTCGATCCAGTACTGCGATTTTCTGTACGCTTTCCGGAATCGCCTTCGAAAGATATTCTGAAGAGAATGGGCGATACAGATGCACCTTCACCAAGCCCACCTTGCGACCAGACGCATTTAAGTAGTCCACGACTTCCTCAGCCGTCTCACACACGGAACCCATGGCAATGATAACTTCTGTGGCATCCTCTGCGCCGTAATAGTTGAACGGTTTGTAATTCGTACCTGCTTCTTCGTTCACCTGTTCCATTACGGAAGCGATTACAGACACCGCATCCTTGTATGCTTCATTTCTGGATTCGTTGTGCTGAAAAAAAGTCTCCGGCTGCTCCGCAGATCCCATTAAATGTGGATGATTCGGGTTCTGTGCCCGTTTCCGGAAAGCGGCAACTGCTTCCTTGTCTAACATACGTTCCAATGTATCGTAATCCCATACTTCGATTTTCTGCTGCTCATGAGATGTTCGGAATCCGTCGAAGAAATGGAGAACCGGTAGGCTGGCCTTAATCGCGGAAAGATGCGCCACTGCGGCCAAATCCATGACTTCCTGCGGACTGTTGGAAGCAAGCATGGCAAAACCAGTTTGTCTTGTGGCCATCACGTCCGAATGATCTCCGAAAATAGACAAAGACTGAGTTGTCAGCGCTCTTGCCGCTACGTGGAACACTCCCGGAAGACGTTCTGCAGCAATCTTATACATGTTCGGAATCATCAAGAGAAGTCCTTGGGATGCAGTATACGTGCTGGTCAGAGAACCGGTAATCAGGGAACCGTGAACGGCACCTGCCGCGCCTCCTTCTGACTGCATTTCTACAACTTTAACTTCCTGGCCGAACAGATTCTTCCTTCCGTCATTTGCCCAGGCATCTATATTTTCTGCCATTACAGACGATGGTGTAATCGGATAGATAGCTGCTACCTCCGAAAAGGCATATGCAACGTGCGCTGCAGCAGTGTTTCCATCCATGGTTTTGAGTTTTCTATTATGCTTACCCATCGTAAACACCCCTTTCAATTTTTTTAAATTCATGCTCATGATAACACTATTTTTTGTTTTCCGCAATTATCTGAAAGGTTTATTTTGTATACATAAAACAAATCTATAGCTTTCGTATTCCGATATAATCACACAAATACCGGATGAATTTCAGATTTGAAGGACGTACACCGAACCTGGCATGGATGCCATTCGCACGCTCCACATCTTC
>JBNMGJ010000059.1:0-9581 GCA_050872185.1 Mogibacterium sp. | reverse complement strand
GATATATCAAAAACGCAGAAATAGCCGCCCCATTATCCCGAATTGGAGTGGCTACTTCTATAAGTAACAAATTCAATTAAGGGCGAACCGTCTATCGGTAGCATCCCTTTTGATACGGATATATTATCACGGATTCTGGAAGATATCAAAACATAGAAAATATCCATCGCACGCAAATGGGCCCTTGGCAATCATTTGCTTCGCGATGGATATTTTCTTTCGTCATATTTGAATCGCACGCAAATGGGCCTTCAGCAATCATTTGCGTCGCGATGGATATTTTCTTTCGTCATATTTGAATCGCACGCAAATGGTGTCGTAGAGAGAGGATTCATTTTGCTGTTTTGTGAACGTCATGTGATTTGTTGGCGGCCGAATCCGTGGAAACATTGGAAACAGATGGGCGGGGTGCCAACTACTTTTACAAAACGGGCGAATGGAAAAAAGACGAAAACCGCCGACTTATGCCGGCGGTTTTCTTTCGGGTCTCCCTTGATTCCTCGGAAGGCCGTCATGTAGTATGAAAAATGATTACTGGCTTAGATTATTTCTTCTCCAGAACCGTTCCCTTGCGGAATCCTTCTACCGACTTCATGTTTCTCATGAGCAGGTAGTAAATCAGACCGGTCGGAATGGTTGCAGTGAAGAAGGACAGGTCTACGTTCAGCAGTCCGATAATCGCACCAACGATGGTTGCGATGATGGCTGCCATGTTTACACCCTTCTTGGATCCGTTATCATCGTACAGATCTTCCAGCTGTTCCTGAGTGAACTTTCTTCTGTGAAGAATGAAGAAGTCTACAATCAGTACAGCGAAGATTGGAGCGAAGAATGCAGAGTAAATCTTAACAAACAGGGACAGACCTGCTGCGGAGCTGTCGTTGGTCAGAATCCATGGGCAAGTTGCAACTGCCAGGATACCAATCAGGATTACTGCGGTCTTGTGCTTCATCTTGAAGGTGTCCATGAATACGTATGCTGGCGGAATTACGTTACTTGCCAGGTTGGTGGACAGCTGTGCGAAGATGATGAATGCCAGGGTTACAACCAGGATTGCCTTGTTATCAACCATCTCTGCGAATGCGTTGATTGGGTTTGCAATTCCGGTAGCAGTGGATGCCATTGCGCCGATGATTCCCAGCATTACAGTTGCAGGAACCATTGCCATGAAGTAAGAGAATCCTCTTACTGGAGCGCTGTAGCCCTTCTTCATTTCTCTGGAGTAGTCAGATGCGTTCAGCATAACTGTGGTACTGTTACCGAAGAATGCGATGATGGCTGCAACAAATGGCAGGCCCCATGTTCCGGACTTGTGCATCAGGTTTGCAGAAATTACATCCCACTGGGTAGTCAGGCAGATGTACAGCAGGTAAATCATTGCGAATACGATTACGGTTCCGCCGATGTTGCCGACCCACTTCGCACCCTGGAATCCCTTGATGGAAAGCAGAATCTGGATTACCTGGAATACGATGAACCACAGCCAAATGTTGTCATAGCCGAAGATCAGCTTAACGATGTTGTTGATTGCAGCTCCGCCTAGCCATGTCTGGTAGCCATACCATACGATAGCCGGAAGTCCTCTCAGCATGGACGGAAGGATGTTACCCTTCGTACCATAGGCACTCTTCAGATGTACAGAATACGGTGCACCAGTGGTGTAACCGAACTGGTCGTTCATTGCGATTCCGATTACCAGAATGGTGGAACCAATCAGTACTGCCAGGAAGAGCTGAAGCAGGTTCAGACCGGTCTCTACCTGTGCGGAACCCATTGCCAGGGTTCCGATGGAGATGCATCCACCCAGCCAAAGCATGGTGTTGGATCCCCAGTTCATGGATCTCTTTTCCCAAGGAATCGGGCGAATGCTGTCGTCCTGTTTCTGCTGGACAACTTCCTGATTCTTTTCGTTGCTCATTGAATATTTTCTCCTTAATAATTAAAACTATATCTATCTAATCTCCGTCCCCTGTGGATGCGAAGACTATTTAGCCGGTGTTACGTACTCGCCGTATCCCTTTGCTTCTTCCACGTACATGCCGTCCTTCGCAACAACCTTTCCGCGGATAACGGTGCAAGTTGGAGCACCCTTTCCTTCGAATCCATCGAAGCAGCTTACGTGGCCCTTGGTGAAGAGCTTGTCCTGCTCGCACTTCCATGCCTTCTCTGGATCAACGATAACTGCATCTGCGTCGAATCCCAGCTCGAAAGCACCCTTCTGTCCATAGAATCCGAAGATCTTTGCTGGATTGTAATCCATTACCTTCGCAATCAGAGTTGGGCTCAGTTTCTTCTGGTGTACTACCATGTCGAACATCATCGGCAGGAAGTACTGGATGGAGTTCAAACCGCCCCATGCCTTCCAGATGTCTCTGGTCTCGTTGTCCTTCTCCTCGTCTGCGGCCGGAGAGTGGTCACTGCCTACGCAGGAAAGTGTTCCGTCCAGAACATAATCCCACAGCTTCTCCATGTCCTCTTTCTTTCTCATCGGAGGTGTGCACTTCGCCGGAGCTCCTTTTTCAAATACAAAGTCCTCGGTGAGTCCCAGATAATGTGGGCAAGTCTCTGCAGTGATTGGCAGTCCTTCGTGCTGTGCGTCTTTGACAATCTGTGCAACCATCGGATGGCTTACGTGGCAGATATGAACTCTTCCACCGGTCGCTCTTGCCATATCGATGACATTCTTGGTTGCAACGTACTCAGTCCATACGTCGTGAGAATCCAGGAATGCGCGAATCTTCTCGTCTCTGCTGAGGCCTTCCTTCGCCTTTGCTTCCTTCTCTCTCTCCAGAACCTGACCATACTCTTCGCAGTGGAAGCCGCACAGTGCGTTGTAAGGCTTGAGAATCTCCAGTGCTTTGCGGACATTTCCCAGGTTCACGGTTGGGAACAGCGGTCCGTTCGGGCAAGTGAATCCTTTGAATGCAGCAACTCCCAGCTTCTGCAGGTCTTCCAGGTCTGCCATGTTATTCTTCACGGAATCCTCAGAATCATCGAAGTCACCAACCAGTCCGCCCCAGAGACCGAAGTCTACATAGGAATGCTTGCTGATCTTTCCCATCTTGAGATCAAAGATTTCTTTGTTCATCAGAGAAGGATCGTTGTTCAGCGGCATATCAATCAGCGTGGTGCATCCCGCAACTGCCGCTGCTCTGGAACCGGTCTCGAAATCTTCACGATACTCGAATCCTGGCTCGTTCAGATGCGCGTGACAGTCGATGATTCCTGGATATACCAGGTTTCCTTCTGCATCGATAACTTCTTTCGCTTCCACCTCAGTTCCCGGTGCCAGGAAAGCTGCGTACTTTCCGTCCTGTACTGCAATCTCAGCAGCGTAGATGCGGTCCGGAGTAACCAGGCGGCCATTCTTGATTAATAAATCGTACATGATGTATCTCCTTTCATCATTCCTGATCAAGAATTAATTTTGTTAAATATGTGATTGAATTTTGGTCAACCTTTATTTATCAATTTTCACATAAATGATACATTAATTACACATTGATTGCAAGCATTTAAAAAAAATACATTCACCCTGAAACATTATGTTTTTGTATACTTTCAGCAGATTTTGAGGGAGCTTTCAACCCATTTTGTTCTGTCACACAAGTGTCTCCCGTTTTTTTCTTTTACAGGCTAAAAATAAGCCGGGCTGACGCCCGGCCTTTCGATTCATTTATCGGTTTCCGATGAATGACCAAATAATTTTAATGGTTACGAAGCCTTCTTTACTGGGCTCCAGCTGGAATAGTATTTCTTTCCTCCGGTTATCACATAAGTTCGAACTCGGAAATAGTACTTCCTTCTCTTACTCAATCCGGTCACCTTTCGAGACTTCTTGGTATATCCTTTTACCTGAATCGACTTGGTACCCTTACCGAACTTCTTAGTTGTTCCGTATTGAATCTGGTACCCCGATACATGGGCGGTCTTCTTCCCGATAACCTTGTATTTGGTCTTGTCGGATTTCCAATAAATAGTTGCCTTTGACCTGAGCTTCTTACTCCTCTTAATCTTGGTGATTTTGCTTCCTTTCGGAACAATCTGATAAGCCAGTGCCTTCGTTCCGTGATACGTGCCCTGGAATTCAATTTTCGCCACATGCTTGCCAACACTTGTTGAATCCGTCGGCATCGCAATCTTGTAATTCCGTTTCTCCACAGTGGCACCGTCCCATTCATATACGTAGATGGATGGACGGATGGTTTTTCCAGTATACTTTAATTGAGACGACTTAAGCTTCGCATAAGCTGGAACATGGCGAATTCCATTTTTCATATTGTCCGCAAAGAACTGGGATCGAACACGTGTGTATTCTCTCAGATTCTTAATATAATCATTCCAATTATTTGTCTTATAATAGCGTTGTTCATAGGCAGTACCTTTCTCATAAATTGTATCTTTTTTCAGCAGGCCAATATTAGAATTTGCATAGATATTCTCGTTTAAAGGCCATTTAACATACGTCATCTCTGCAGAATCCTGTAAATCTCGTTGTAAAGAATCTATTTCTGACGGAATATCATTAAACGCACTCTTATTTGCTTCGTAGACTTCTCGTACTTTCTTTCGAAAATCTGCATGCTTTCCTAACATTTTGAACCAACTATCGCACTTCGTGGTGTTCAGATTCTCAATGTACCATTCTGCAGCGGATAACTGCTTCGGTACACTAATTTGAGGATTCGCCCACTCATATCTTAACGAAGCATCTGCATCCCAGTATGGGCCTGCGTACAATTTCTCCGAAGGTTCATTCCCGTGGCGGTACATGAAATTGCTCCCTCCGAACATGTCGAAGTTCTTGTTATACTCCAGCATCAGATACAATTTTGCCCAGGAATCCAAATCAATATAATCTCCGTAATATTTCCCTGTTTTCTTATTATATCCGTCATCCGCACGAATGGAATCCCAGACTTCGTTCATATACGATTCTATTTCTGACACTGGTGTTTCGGATGAATTGTCTTTGACTGTTATCACAGTTAAACGATTGACAATTTTCATATTCTTCAATTTGAACTGATAATCTTCTGGATCTTTGCAATTATCTAATTCCAACATATAGCCTTTTGACGGTGCTGTATAATCCGTCTTCGGTGTAAGCAAATAGTTCCCATAATAGGTTCCATCCACCCATAAATCCACGTATTGTGTGGGCATGCCAATTCCCATTGCGCAGGCAAGTTCTTGACAAACCTTATTCCGCATCAATGAACGATCGATTCCATTGGAAATTAATGAATACTTATTTGTTTTCTTCTCTTGATTCTCAATCCATGTGAGTTTGTATTTTTTCGTCTGCTTCTCATCTGAAAACAATTTGATGTTATAACTTTTTCTTTTACTCCTAATCCAAGACGAGTTGCCCCGTCCTTTCAATGACATATATGCCTTCATATTTCCCATAGAAACATTTCCTGCACAGGAAACAATCTTATCCTTGGATTCGTTCACGTCATCCATGGTCGCTTTCCCGTTGGAAGAATCTACATTAATAAACAATCCGGGAACACTCTTCGATCCACAATACGTGTGAAAAACAATCTTCTGGATTATTTTCTCTTTGTTATTCACAACAGAATATACAACGCTGTGTCCAGCTTCGACAATGGGGGCTGTTCCGTTCTCGTAGTATCTACCTTCGGATGTCTTTAATCGATACCCTTTTCCGGACCAAGACAATTGCAACTTAGATGTGTCGGCACTGCCTGGTAAATAAATATTGCAGGTTGAATCTGTCTGAAATTCTGCATTCACAGTTCCATTCAATCCGGCATCCTTATTTTCATTGACATAGAATTTCAGCGACTCGCTCGTTGTTCCGAAGGCAATCGCTTGATGGAGATAGCATATCATGATTACGAAAATTATTTTTGCAATGAATCGAACAACGGGAGAAAAAATAATAGACTTATTATCGATGCGTTCCACGGGGTACCTCCTGATTGGTTTAGTATCTAATTAATTTTACCCCCCCCTGAAATCACTTTGTCAATATGCTTTCAGATGTTTCCTCACAAAATTATGCATGTTGCACCGTTTTTCGTTGATCCTTGTCCTGGGCCCACCGCAGTTGACGGCGCTGGCATATTCCTCACCATGGCGCCGTCAACTTCTACGCTATTTCCAGGTTCTCTGCCTGCCGCCTGAAATGCCGGAGATGGTAGGTCGCGGCCCCCGTTATTTTTACAAAAAGGTGGCACAAAAATAGAGGGCGCATTCAAGCAAATGCGTCCTCTACTATTTCAATTTTTCAATCTATCCGAATTGTCTACTTACTTCTCTTCGAAGATGGTTCCCGCACGGAACGGAGCAGAGCTCTTCATCACCTTCATCAGAATGTAGTATACGATACCGGTCGGAATCAGGCTGACATACCAGGACAGATCCATTACGAATACGGAAGCCAGGGAGCCAACGATGATAGCGATAACAGCAGCCCAGTTGATGCCCTTGAACGGACCTTCCTTGTCGTACATCATGTTGATGTCCAGCTGACTCTTTCTCAGGATGTAGTAATCCACAACCATTACTGCGAAGATCGGTCCCAGGAATGCGGAGTAGAACTTCGTGAACAGGGACAGTCCTGCTGCGGAGTCTGCGGTTACCAGCTTCCAAGGCATTACGCATACGGACAGGATACCAACCAGAATAGTTGCGTGAGTCCACTTCATCTTGAAGGACTCCATCAGAACGTATGCCGGTGGAACGATGTTGTTCAGTACGTTGGTTGTAACCTGTGCGAATGCGATGAACAGCAGGGTTACAACGGTCAGGAACTTGCTTCCCATTGTGGTGGAGAATACTACAACTGGATCCGAGTTACCGGTTGCAGCAGTTACCAGCAGTCCGATCAGACCCATGAACAGGGTAACCGGCAGAATAGCTACGGAATAGGTAGTTCCAGTCTTAACAGAGTGGATTTCATCCTTCAGGTTTCTGGAGTAGTCCGAAGCGTTGATAATCATTGTGGAGTAGATTCCCAGGAAGGAAGTAGTTGCAGCCCAGAAAGGCAGTCCCCATGTTCCCTTGATACCGGAGAAGGATGCACTGATATCTACAGCGAACTTGGTTTTAACAATGTACAGCATGTAAGCCAGGATGGCTACGATGAATACGCAGGAGAAGTTCTCCAGCCATTTGATTCCGTGGAATCCCTTGATTGCCAGGGAAACCTGCAGAATGGTGAACAGCGCAAAGATTACCGGCAGGTTATCGAATCCCCACAGAATCTTAAAGCAGCTGTTGATGGCACCGGCGCCCACCCAGGACTGGAATCCGAACCATACAATAGCCGGAAGTCCTCTCAGTACGCCAGGGATTTTGACACCGGCTGTACCGAAGGTGGATCTCAGCTGAATGATGTACGGAATACCATACTTGTGACCGCAGTTACCTACCAGTACCAGTGCGATAGCGATTACCAGGCAGCCAATGGCCATGGCGATGATTGCCTGTGTAATGGTCAGGACACCGATCAGGCTGGCACCCATGGAGAATGTTCCGATGGATACGCATCCGCCCAGGAAGGAAGCGGTGTAGGACAGGCTTCCCATGATTCTTTCTTTGGTTGGCTGCAGGTCTTCGTTAACGTCTGCAACCAACTCCGGTTTCAGATTTTTGTTGTCTACAATACTCATTTCTTTAATAATCTCCTTAATATAGGGGTTCTAATTTCAAATTCGTTCTTTCCGGTAAAAGGAACTAGCGAATTCTCTTAACCAGTTCGCCGGTACCCTTTGTACCAACAACCTTGCCATCTTCCGCCATGACATTTCCTCTCAGGATAGTGCATACTGGAAGTCCCTGACCCTTGAGTCCAACAAATGCGGAAATCTGGTTCACATACAGCAGAGAATCTGCGGTGATTTCCCATTCCTTGTCCGGATCAATGATAACGATATCTGCATCGAATCCTGGCTTGATGTCACCCTTCTTGCCGTAGAGTCCGAATGCTTCTGCTGGAAGTTTTGCCCAAGCATTGGCCAGTGCGCATGGATCGATGCCTCTCTTGATGACACCTTCCGAGAAGATTGCCTGTACGCAGCTCTGGATTCCACTGATTCCGCCCCATACATCGAATACGTTCTCAATCTTATTGCCCAGGATTTCGTTGAACTTCTCGTCGTAAGAGCATGGAGAGTGGTCGGATGCCAATCCAGCGAATGTGCCGTTCTCTACATAATCCCACATCTCATCTCTCGCTTCTGCGCTGCGCAGTGGTGGTGCGCACTTGAACAGCGGACCGTTGTCCAGTGTGTCCTGATCGGTGAATGTCAGATAGTGGCCGCAAGTTTCTGCAGAAATTGGATAACCTTCCATCTGTGCTTCGAACACCTTCTCTGCAACGGCCGGATGGCTGATGTGGCAGATGTGTGCACGGCATCCCAGTTCTTCGGCCATGGAAATTACGGCTTCGGTTGCTACCATCTCTGCGGCTACCGTTCTGGAATCCAGGAATCCCTGCCAATCCAGTCTGCCCGCTTCCTTCATAGCCTTCTCGCCTTCTTTGATCATGCTATAGTCTTCGCAGTGGAAGCCAGCCATTCCGCCAAAGCCCTTGATAATCTTCATAGCTTCATAAGCCTGTCCGTAAGTCAGGCTGGAATAGTCCGGAGATACCGGTCCCAGGAAGGACTTAAATGCTACAACGCCCTTCTCGTCCAGTGCTTCCAGCTGGTCGAAGTTGTCCGGTACCAGTCCACCCCAGAAGCAGTAGTCGGAATATGCATTCGGACTTACCTTGGCTTCCTTCTTGTCGAACAGCTCCGGTGTAGTCAGTGCCGGTTCGTTCTGAAGTGGCATGTCGATTACGGTTGTGTAACCACCCAGGATTGCTGCTGCGGTTCCGTGCTCGTAATCTTCTCTCCATTCATACCCCGGATCGTTGAGATGCGCATGAGTATCGATGGCACCTGGGAATACGTACTTGCCCTCTGCATCGATTACCTTTGCGGCCTCTGGTTCCTCGCCAGCAGCGAGAACAGCTGCAATCTTACCATCTTTGATTGCGATGTTGCCCTTCTGCTCCAGTTCCGGTGTAACAATCGAACCGTTTTTGATTAAAAGATCATACATTGTTAACCTCCTTCAGGTCATACCTACAAGACCTGTTTGTCGTCTTCCGCCCCTTATATATGCTTATATAAAAAAGTGCGGTTTAATTTTTAAAAATATTCAAAATTTGGTCAACCAAATTTTAATATCTTACGCTATAATTTTACATGAGTTCCGTTTAATAATCAATAGAAATGTGACAATTTTGTGAAAAGAACCATTCCAAAATTCAAATACACTTCCATTGTTCCATTAAGTTATTTTATAATTTTACAATTTTTTGATTTTTATACGTCTCAATGGTACTATTAATGGGGATGATTTTTCCCATCATTATATTGTAAATAACATCGGAAAGGAATCTCTATGAATACTCCTGTCACAATCGATATTCAGAAGACATCAGATGCTGTAATGGAACGGTTTCGGAAACTGAATTCTGCCTCCGGTCCCTACCGAGGCATGGTCCATTCGGTGTATCGGCACACGGTGAACCTACAGTTCCCGGATTCCCTGCT
>JBNMGJ010000011.1:0-21011 GCA_050872185.1 Mogibacterium sp. | reverse complement strand
GCGTAGGAAGCGGCAAGTGCCTCCTCCGGTGTTTCTGCATGGAATCCTTCCGATAGAGTCAGTGCGTCGTAGGCCAGCTGCAGCCTTTCCCAGCGTTGATCTCGGTCCATGGCGTAGAATCGTCCGGACATTACGCCAATTTTGCCCAGGCCAATTTCTTCCATATAATCTTCTAACTTCTTGAGATAGGTACCTGCGCTGGTAGGCGGAACATCTCGGCCATCCAGCCAGCAGTGGACATAGACTTGATCGACGTGGTTTTTCTTGGCCATGTCCAATAGCGCGAGTAAGTGGTCGATGTGGCTGTGCACCCCGCCGTCGGAGAGAAGTCCCATGATGTGAAGGGCGTGTCCTGTTCCCGCAGCGGCATTCTCCATGGCCTGAAGAAGTGCGTCATTTCGGAAGAAGGAACCATCCTGGATTCCGTTGGAAATCTTTGGAAGATCCTGGTAGATTACGTTTCCGGCACCGATATTGGTGTGTCCTACCTCGGAGTTGCCAATCTGACCAGAGGGAAGTCCCACCGGTTCGCCACTGGCTTCCAGGGTGATGAATGGATATTTATGGAAAATGGCATCCAGATGGGGAGTGTTTGCGGCAGCGATGGCATTTCCGTGAGCCTCCTGCCGAATTCCGAAACCATCCAGAATCAGTAACATTGTGGGTCTGTGTTTCATTGGAAACCTCCTGTATTATTGAAATGGGCCATCTTCTGAGACGGCCATTAAGCATAGTATATCACAACAATTCTTGCGTCGAAAGGAATTATAATTATAATGATAGAAGGAGGTGACTATGGCAGTACATTTTACCGAAGATCAACAGAAAGCAATCGATACACTGGACCGAAGCATCCTGGTTTCGGCGGCAGCCGGGTCGGGAAAGACCGCGGTTCTGGTGGAGCGAATTATACATATTATTAAGTCGGGGCAGGCCAATGTGGATGAACTCCTGGTGGTAACCTTCACCAATGCGGCAGCATCAGAGATGAAGATGAAGGTCACCAAGGCGATTCAGAAACACATGAAGGAACATCCGGAGGATCGGGCACTGATGAGTCGGCAGCTGAACCGGATGTATCGGTCCTACATCAGCACCTTCCACGGATTCGCAAAGCGGATTATCCGAGAATTCTTTTACAAAATCGACCGGGAACCCAGCTTTGGAATCTGCGACGATGCGCAGAGCAGTCTCATGCAGATGGAGGCGCTGGAGGAGCTGTTTGACCAGTGCTTTGAGAAGGATGATTATATCCCAGGCGGTTCCTTCAAGGGCTTTCTGGAGAGATACAGCAGTGACCGGAATGAGAACGGCCTGATGTCGGAGATGCTGTCCACCTACGGAAGTCTTCGAAGCGTACCGAACTATTTCGACTGGGCCTTCCGAAAAGCGGAGATGATGCGGATTCCGGAATCCGGGGATATTACGGAGTCGCCGATTTTTCAGATGGTGATGAGCCGGACGAAATCCGAAATCACCAGAGCGGTGGACGACTGCAACGCCCTGATAGATTATTTGAACCCTTACGGCATCGAATCAATTCAGAAGATTCTCGAAAAGGATTACGAATACTTTGAGAGCGTGCTGGATGCACTGGAATATCCGAAGGATGAGAGTGGCCAGGTGAGAGACGACCTGTTGCCGCCGTATACTTTCCCACAGCTTCGTGTGGCAAAGGCGGAGAAAGACATGTACACCGGCGAGGTGAAGGATTACGTTAGCGCAATTCGGAAGAAATATAAGGACCTTTATAATGCCCTTCGGGCAGAATTCTTCGTGCCATCCCTTTCGGAGAGCTTCAAGGAAATGGACGAGGCTTACCGGTACACGGTGTACTACCTGCGGCTTCTGCAGGAGTTCGAGAACCGGTTCGACGCCAAGAAGCGGGAGGCGAACCTGATGGATTTCGGGGACCTGGAGCACACCGCGGTGCGCATTCTGGAGGACCCAGAGGTGTCGGAAGTCCTCCGGAAGCGGTTTAAATTTATTTTTATCGACGAATACCAGGACACCAACAAATTGCAGGAATACCTGATTTCCATGGTGGCTCAGCCGAACAACCTCTTCAAGGTGGGAGATGTAAAACAAAGCATCTACGGCTTCCGGGAATCCGACCCAAAGATTTTCATGGCGACCCGAAGGGAATACGAGAAGTCGGAGAACGCCGATGCCATGGTCATCGACCTGAACCGAAATTTCCGGAGCAGCGGGTCCACCATCAGATACATCAACGATGTATTCGATGGAATCATGCCGGGATATGACGAGAAGGAATGGCTGTATCAGGGGCTGAAGGGAAGACCGGAAATGGATATGGTCCCAGAAGTACACATTCTTCCCGAGAATGCCGGAGATGATAGCGATGACGAGGAAGACTCCCTGGAGCGGTCCGAGTTGGAAGCCAATTATGTGGCGAAGCTGGTGGGAAACATTATCGGGACGGAGTTCTACGATGGAAAGCAGGACGTGGTGCGAAAAGCAACGCCAAGGGATATCGTAATATTAGGGCGAAGCATCAATAGCAGTGCGGACATCTACTACCGGGCGATGCTGTCCCAGAATATTCCGGCTTTCATGAGCGATGACGGAGATTACTACGAAGCCGTGGAAATTAAAGTGGCCATGGCACTTCTCAAACTTATCGACAACGGTCATCAGGATGTACCTTTGCTGGCGGTGTTGCGGTCGGAAATCTTTGGATTTCAGCCGGAGGAATTGGCACAGATTCGAATTGTCTACAAGGAAAACGGAGGCACCGGTGGCTTCTACAAAGCCTATGAGTACGGCCTTGCCCATCCAGAGAAACTGGAGAACATCAGAGTGACCGAAATGAACTTGGCGGAGAAAATTCGGCATGCGGAGGAAAAGATTCAGGAGTGGCGATATCTATCCAATAAGATGCCGCTGGATGAATACATCTGGTACATTCTGACGGAGTCCGGATACTACCTCTATGCAGGAGCCATGTATGGTGGCCAGCAGCGGCAGGCGAACCTGAGGATGCTGGCGGAAAGGGCGGCAAGCTTCCAGACGCGGGGCCTTACTACCTTGCATGAATTCATTCGGTACACCGATTCGTTGCAGAAGATGCAGTTCAAAGCGGCACAGCCCTCCATGGTCAGTGAGGATGCGGATGTAGTTCGGATTATGACTATGCACAAGAGTAAGGGCCTGGAATTTCCATTTGTCATTATCGTGGGAATGGGAAAGAGAAAGAAAACGGATTCGCGGAACAAGGGATTCTACTTTGACTCTGATTTAGGCGTTTCCCTTTCATATGTGAGCAAAGAAGACCAGTTCTGGCGTACCACTCTTCTGCAGAACTTGATTTATGATAAGAAGAAGGAAGAGGTGTTCCAAGAGGAACTTCGAATCCTCTACGTGGCCATGACCCGTGCTCGGGAGAAGCTGATGATGGTGGGAACCTGCAAAGATGAAGAGAAGCTGCGGAACGGTGTACCGGGAACTAGCACTTTCTACGAAATCATCAAGAACAAACTCTTCATTCCATCCGTCCGCTATATGATTGCGGAACCAGAAGCGAAGAAGTATTTCCAGAAGAGAAATCGCTTCGAAGATTTCGAGAATGCCCGGGCCCAGTTCGCCGGAGATCCGGAAGCGGAGAAGATGGAAGCCTTAGTGGCGAAACGGCTGGGCTACACTTATCCAAAGAGCGAGGCACTGGAAACGAAATCCAAGTACACAGTCAGCGAAATGAATGCCCTGGCGGAAACGGACAGCAGAAAGCGACGAATTGATTTGGATACACCGGAGTTCACGGAAGTGGTCAAAGTGACCGGAGCCGAAATCGGTACCGCATACCACCGGATTATGGAAGGGCTTTCTTTTACCCAGGTGTTGAAAGACGATTGCGTAAACCTAAGCTACATCGAAGAGGTAGCAACGGGATTACGAGAATCTGGAGCAATTCCAGAGGAAATATATGTAACTTTGGATTTTCAAATGATTGCACGGTTCTTCGATTCGGATTTGGGAAGAAGGGCCGTTCAAGCAGCATCCCGAGGTCAGCTCTGGAAGGAGAAACCGTTCACCCTACAGAAGGAAGTGAACGGAGAGAACGTGCTGGTGCAGGGAATCATCGATTGCTTTTTCCAAGAAGAGAATCACCTTGTGCTGGTGGATTACAAGAGCAACCGGGTACAGGCGGACACCGCAAAGATTGCGGAAATGTACCAGGAGCAACTCCATCTGTACCGGGCGGCACTGGACCTTTCTACGGGCATGAAGGTCACCGAGTCGTATCTGTATCTGCTTCGGATGGGGACCTGTCTGCCAATGTAGGAAGAGCCGACAAGCACTACTTTCTGGCTGAAATAAAACCAATGAAAAAGAGAGCTGCAAATTGCAGCTCTCTTTTGATTTCTTCAGCAATGAAGCGGTAATATAATCGAGAAATTCGATTATACAATACCCTGCATCATCATAGCATCTGCGACTCTTTCGAATCCAGCGATGTTTGCACCAGCTACCAGGTTCTCGCCCAGGTCATACTTAGCGCATGCAGCTTCTGTAATTTCGAAGATGTGAACCATGATGCCTTCGAGTTCCTTGTATACTCTTTCCTTATCCCAGATGAGGTGCTCTGCGTTCTGAGCCATCTCCAGGCAAGAGCAAGCTACACCACCAGCGTTTGCAGCCTTAGAAGGACCAACAACTACGCCGTTCTCCTGCAGGTAAGCAATTGCTTCGTTGGTTGTAGGCATGTTAGCACCCTCGATGAGGTATCTAGCACCGTTCTTAACCATTTCCTTAGCCCAGTCAAGAGTGATATCATTCTGCATTGCGCATGGCATGTACAGATCAGCCTTAACTTCCCAAGGTCTCTTTCCAGCGATGAACTTAGCACCTGGGAACTTCTCTGCGTAAGGAGCGCAGATGTTCTTTCCAGAGTTTCTCAGCTCCAGCAGGTAGTTAATCTTCTCTGGTGTTGTGATACCATCCTCGTCCAGGATATATCCGTCTGGTCCGGAGATAGTGATTGGCTTAGCACCCAGGTCTACCAGCTTAGTAATGGTTCCCCAAGATACGTTACCGAATCCGGAAACAACTGCAGTCTTTCCTTCCAGAGTATCACCGAAGTGCTTCAGGACCTCTCTAGCGAAGAATACGATACCGAAACCGGTAGCTTCTGTTCTTCCGTTCAGACCACCGTTAGTAGTTCCCTTACCAGTCCAAGTACCATCGTACTGTCTGGTGATTCTCTTGTACTGACCCATCATGTAGCCGATTTCTCTGCCGCCTACACCCATGTCTCCAGCAGGAACGTCTACGTTTGGACCAATGTGTCTGTACAGCTCTGTTACGAAGCTCTGGCAGAATCTCATAACTTCAGCATCGGACTTGCCAGCTGGATCGAAGTCAGAACCACCCTTGCCACCGCCGATAGGAAGACCTGTCAGGGAGTTCTTGAAGATCTGCTCGAATCCCAGGAACTTCAGGATGCCAGGATATACGTTAGCCTGGAATCTCAGACCACCCTTGTATGGTCCCAGTGCACTGTTGAACTCGAATCTGTAACCTCTGTTAACATGAACTTCGCCATTGTCATCAACCCAAGGAACTCTGAAAGTAATGGATCTTTCAGGCTCGATCAGTCTCTCAACCAGACCAGCCTTCTCATACTCTGGATGAGCTTCCAGAACTGGCTCGATAGAAGTCAGAACTTCTTCTACAGTCTGAAGAAACTCAGGCTCATTTGGATAATTTTTCTTAGCAATGTCGATGTACTTCTGTGAAATATTAGCCATTTTCTTCTCCTTATAAAAATACTTAATATTCTTACGGTCGTTCTTTTCAACCGCACTTTGATTCTAGCACTCGAAAAAGACAGTGTCAATAAATCTGGAAAAGTATACAATTTAGAGAAAAATATACAATTTGGATTTTGATTATAAATCTGACAGCGTGAAAGAAGGACTTTCATCCGTCGAACCTCGATTGACGATTTTCGGTGAAAGTAGTATAATCTGAGGGATTATTTTTCCAGTTGGCAGAACTGGTACAGCTCGATATAGCTCATGATGCAATTTTCCATAGTCGTGTGTGATCGGTGAGATCACCGGAAAATTCGTCATGAGCCTTCTTTTTGTTATGTACAGCGATGGCATAAGCAACTTTCTTGTGATAGATTATATATAGATTATAAGGTATGGAGTGAGGATATAGTAACGATGGATTTATCGAATTTGAACGAGGAACAGCGCAAAGCGGTGCAGCATATTGATGGACCTCTCCTGATACTGGCGGGAGCGGGCAGTGGAAAAACCACCACTATGACCCATCGTATTGCGTACATGATTGAACAAGGGGTACGCCCTTACGAGATAATGGCGGTGACCTTCACCAACAAGGCGGCCCAGGAGATGCGGGAACGGGTGCAGCGGCTGGTGCCGGACACACGGGGAATGTGGCTCATGACTTTCCATGCCATGTGTCTCCGAATTCTTCGGTATCACTGCGAGGTGCTGGGGTACAAGAAGGGCTTCACCGTATACGATGAGACGGATCGGAAGCAGATGGTAAAACGAATTATGAAGAGCCTGGGAATTAACGAGAAGACCTACCCCGTGAGCTACGTAATCAGCACCATCAGCAAAGCCAAGGAGCAGGAACAGGATTCCGGACGATACTATGCGGAGAACAAGGGAGATTTCCGCTGTGAGACGGTGTACCGCATCTATCAGGAGTACGAGAAAGAAATGATGCGGAACAACGCCATGGATTTCGATGACCTAATTCTGAACGGTGTCCGGGTGCTGGAAGCAGATTCGGAGATTCTGGAATACTATCGAAATCGCTACCGTTATATCATGGTGGACGAGTATCAGGATACCAATTATCTGCAGTACAAGTTGATTCACCTGCTATCGGAAAGCAACCGAAACCTGTGCGTGGTGGGAGATGACGACCAGTGTATCTACCAGTGGCGTGGAGCGGATATTCGGAACATTCTGGATTTCGAGAAAGATTTTCCCGAGGTCACTACTATCAAGCTAGAACAGAACTACCGTTCCGACGGCAACATTCTGAATCTGGCCAATTCGGTGATTCGGAACAACCGGGGGCGGAAGGAAAAGTCCCTCTGGACGGATAAGGGCGATGGGGAGAAAATCACCTACCGCCGCCTAGGAGATGAAAAGCAGGAAGCCTGGTACATTGGAAGCGAAATCGACCGACTGCATAGCGAAGGCTATCGCTATAGCGACATGGCAGTGCTGTACCGGAAGAATGCCCAGTCCCGGGCCTTCGAGGAGAAATTTTCCTTCCGGGGCATTCCGTACCGAGTGCTGGCAGGCCTTCGTTTCTACGACCGCAAGGAAATCAAGGATGTGATGGCCTACATGCACCTGATGGAGAATCCGGACGATGATACCGCTATGCTCCGGGTGATTAACGAGCCGAAGAGGGGCGTCGGCGCCAAGAGCCTGTCCGCCATTCAGTCTTACGCGGCCTCCTATGGCATCAGCATATACCGAACTCTTCTGGAGGCGGAAGTCCTACAGTCCCTTCCGAAGAAGGCAGGAAATGCGCTAAAAGGATTTACCCAGATGATTCAGGATGTCCGGGGGGAAGTAGAGAATCTGACCCTCACAGACCTGTACGACAACATTCTGGCACGCTCTGGGTACCTGAAGGCCCTGGAGGATGCGGACACAGTGGAAGCGGACGGTCGTATCGAGAACATCATGGAATTCAAATCCGTCATCGCCGAGTTCGAGAAGAGCATCCAAAGCGGGGAGGAAGCAGACTACCAGGAAACACTGGAAGAAGAGCGGAAAGCCATGGCGGAAGCCGGTTTTGAGATATCTGAACCCACACCTCTGTCCACCTTCCTGGAGAGAATCACCCTGATGTCCGATATTGACAACCGAGACGAGAACGAGGATGCGGTGGTACTCATGACCTTGCACAGCGCCAAGGGACTGGAATTTCCCGTAGTGTTCATTCCGGGTATGGAGAACGGAATTTTCCCAGGATCCAATTCCTTCGATGAGGAGGGGCGCTTGGAAGAGGAGCGGAGACTTTGCTATGTGGGGATTACCAGAGCCAAGAAGAAACTGTACCTCACCAGCGCCGAGACGAGAATGCTTTATGGCCGGACGGACTACACCACAGAATCCATGTTCTTAGACGAAATGGACAAGAAATACATCGATGGAGAGACGGCAAAAGAAAAAGCGGCGAAGAGAGGGGGGCTATCCGGAGATGGAGGGTTGTATGGAGATTACTTTTACAAGGATCAACCCCATGGTACGGCAGATGGTTACGGCGGCATTCCCGGCGGAAAGCCTTTCGACAGTCTGGGTTACGCGAAGAAGCAGACGAAGAAGAAGTATTCCAACGATGATCTCAAGGTGGGGGACAAGGTGTCCCATCCGAAGTTCGGGGAAGGCATGTTGATTGAAGATTCTGGGAAGATTCTGACCATCGCTTTTGATTCGGTGGGGATTAAGAAAATCGGAAAGGGCTTTGTGAATATCGAGAAGGTAGATTAGATATGGAAGATATGAAGAAGAGAATTGATGAGCTGACGGAGATTCTGAACAATGCGTCCAGAGCCTATTACGACGACGCCAGTGAAATCATGACGAATTATGAATACGATGCGCTTTATGACGAGCTTCTGGAGCTGGAGGAGAAGACAGGCTATGTGCCGGAGGAAAGCCCGTCCCAGAACGTGGGGTATACGGTGCAGTCGGAACTTCCCAAGGAGCGTCATGCCCGGAGGATGTTGAGCCTGGACAAGACGAAGGATCGGGAGGCTCTTCGAAGCTGGCTGGGGAATCAGGAAGCCCTTCTGTCTTGGAAGCTGGATGGACTAACGGTGGTGCTGACCTATGAGGAAGGAAAGCTGACCAAAGCGGTGACCCGAGGTAACGGAGATGTGGGGGAAGTGATTACTCCCAATGCGAAAGTGTTCCGAAATGTGCCGAAGGCTATTCCCCACAAGGGACATACTGTGGTCCGAGGGGAAGCGGTGATTCGGTATGAGGATTTCGAGCGCATTAACGCCAGCATTGACGATGCGGATGCGAAGTACAAGAACCCCCGGAACCTCTGCAGCGGAAGCGTGCGGCAGCTGAACAGTCGGATTACGGCGGAGCGGAATGTGCACTTCTATGCCTTTACCCTAAGCGAGGCGCCGGATGTGGATTTCCGAAATAGCCGAGAATGCCAGATGCAGTGGATGGCGGAACAGGGATTTGACGTGGTGGAGTACCGGAAGGTGAACCGAGAGAACCTGCTGGAGACCATCGATGCTTTTGAACAGCGGATTGAAGCCTTCGAGATTCCGTCGGATGGATTGGTTCTGACCCTGGAGGATTTGGCCTATTCTGCATCTTTGGGAACCACAGCCAAGTTCCCGAGAGATGCCATGGCCTTCAAATGGCGAGATCAGCAGGCAGAAACCGTTCTTCGGGAAATCGAATGGAGCCCATCCAGGACCGGGCTTCTGAATCCGGTAGCCATCTTCGACCCGGTGGAGCTGGAGGGAACCACGGTGAGCCGAGCATCGGTGCATAACATTAATATTGTGGAAGGCCTAAAACTGGGAATCGGAGACCGAATTACCGTGTACAAAGCCAACATGATTATCCCCCAGATTTCTTCGAACCTGACCCAGAGCGGGAATTTCCAGATTCCGGAAACCTGTCCGGTGTGCGGAGGGGAGACGAAGGTTCAGTCGGATGGCGGGACGAAGGTGCTGGTATGCACCAATCCGGACTGTTTGGCTAAGCAGGTGAAGCGGTTCTCCCTGTTTGTTTCCAGAGACGCCATGAATATAGAAGGTCTTTCGGAGCAGACCTTGCTGAAGCTCATCGGCATGGGATGCATCCGTTCCTTCCCGGACATCTTTACCCTGGAAAAGCACCGGGAGGAGATTATGGAAATGGAAGGATTTGGACAGAAGTCCTGTGAGAATCTGCTGGCCTCCATCGAGAACGCACGGAACACCACGCCAGCTCGGGTGCTGACGGCCTTGGGAATTCCGGGGGTGGGGGTCACCATGGCCAACCAGATTGCCCGGGCCTGCCACAACCGATGGGAGGAAATCATCTCCCTTACAGAGGAGAATCTCCAGGATATCGACGGCGTGGGAAATGTAATTTCCAGAGACTATGCGGCCTTCTTCCAGGATGAGCATCATCGGGAGATGGTAAAAGCACTTTACGACCAGCTTCACTTAGACGAGTCCTATGAGGAGCAAGGGACAGGCCTTTCCGGTAAAGTCTTCGTGATTACCGGATCGCTGAATCACTACGCCAACCGGAAGGAGCTGAAGGCGGCTATCGAAAGCGAAGGAGGTAAGGTGGCCGGAAGCGTCAGCGGAAGTACGGACTACCTGATTACCAACAATCCGGAATCCGGATCCTCCAAGAACCGAGCCGCTAGAGAACTGGGCGTCGCCATTATTACAGAGGACCAGATTCGAGAAATGCTGGGCGATGCAGAGAAATAGAAATTATTTTTACAAAAGTACGTTAATGTAGAAAATGAAGAAAGGACGGGCAGGTATGGAGAATTCGATTCAGGGAATGGATGAGACTTTCGAATACTCGGAAGAAAAGATTTTTAACCTGCTGGAGGAAAAGAAGTATTTCCAGTGCCGGGATGAGCTTCTCAAATTCAATGCGGTGGACATTGCGGAGATGCTGGAAGACATCATGCGGGAATACGATATGCAGAAGGCAGTGGTGCTGTTCCGAACCTTGCCGAAGGACGTATCGGTGGATGTGTTCCCGAACCTGGATGTGGACAATCAGGTGGAAATTATCAATATCATCACGGATACGGAAATTCAGTACATTCTGGATGAACTGGACTTCGATGATATGATTGACGTGCTGGAGGAACTTCCGGCCAACCTGGTGGATAAGATTCTGGAGAAAACGCCGAAGAACGAGCGGCGCCAGATTAACACCTTCCTAAGGTATAAGGAGAACAGTGCCGGCTCGCTGATGACGCCGGATTACATTGAACTGCGAAAGGACATGACGGCGGCGGAGGCCCTTCGCCATATTAAGGATGTGGGAATGGATTCCGAGACGATTTATACGGCCTATGTGCTGTCCAGCGGACGGAAGCTAATTGGAATTGTTTCCCTGCGGTCCCTGGTTATCGCGCCGGACAATCAGAAGGTATCTGAGCTGATGCATGAGGACATTGTGCTGGCCCACGTAGATGACGACCAGGAGGAGGTATCAGACTTGTTCAAACGGTACGGTTTCCTGGCCCTTCCGGTGGTGGACAACGAAAGCCGGTTGGTGGGTATTATTACCGTCGATGATATTCTGGACGTTATTGAAGAGGAGATGACGGAGGATATTGAGCGTATGGGTGGTGTCATTGACTCCACGGATAAGGAATACCTGGATATGCCGGTGATGGCTCACGTGAAGGCGGAGCTGCCTTGGTTGCTACTTCTGATGTGCTCCTACTTCATCACCGGAGGATTGATCGCACGATTCGAAGATGCCCTCTCCGCGGTGGTGGCATTGGTGGTCTACATGCCGATGCTGATGGGAACTGGCGGTAACTCAGGAACTCAGACTACCACGCTGGTGGTTCGGGGTATGTCCACGGGAGAAATCGAATTGTCCGATGCTCTCAAAGTATTCTGGAAGGAATTTCGGGTCAGTATCGTCATCGGTATTTGCGTCAGCCTGGTGAACTTTGTTCGAATTATACTGCTGGATCACAATGGAATACTGGTGGCATTGACAGTGTGCGTCTCCATGCTGTTGATTGTCATCATCGCCAAGTGTTTCGGCGGTTTGCTGCCTATGGCGGCGAAGAAGGTGGGAATCGACCCCGCTCTGATGTCGGGACCGATGATGGCGTCCCTGACGGATATGGTTTCCCTGGGAACCTACTTCGTGATGGCAAAGTATTTCTTGAACCTGTAGCTCCGGTGTGGACAAGGCAGGGATTCGTGAATATAATAGTTTTATGCTTGATGAAAATATCAGCCAGAACAGGAGGAAATTGTGAGTAACAGAAATTATGATGAGCTGAAAGAAACCGCTCGAAGAATTCGCGTGGATGTAATTAAAGCAATCCACGAAGCCGGTTCGGGACATCCGGGTGGATCCCTGTCCGCCACCGATATCCTGACAGCACTCTATTTCGACGAAATGAATATCGACCCGAAGAATCCGAAGATGGAGGGAAGAGACAAGTTCGTCCTTTCCAAGGGTCACGCAGTGCCAGCTCTGTACGCTACACTGGCAGAACGGGGATTCTATAATCCGGAAGAGATGATGTCCCTTCGAAAGATTGGAAGCCACTTCCAGGGTCACCCGAATATGCACAAGGTACCGGGCATTGAGATGTCCACCGGTTCTCTGGGCCAGGGATTCTCCGTGGCAGTGGGAATGGCAACAGCCGGAAAAATTGACGGAAATTCGGGAAGAGTCTACGCCCTTTGTGGAGACGGTGAGTTACAGGAAGGAATCATCTGGGAAGCAGCCCTGTCTGCTGCCCACAGAAAGCTGGACAACCTGACCATGATTGTGGATTGGAATGGCCTTCAGATTGACGGCAAAGTCGATGATGTGAAGAGGGTAACTCCAATCAGTTCCAAGCTACAGAGCTTCGGATGGCACGTAATCGACGTGGACGGACACAGTTTCCCGGAACTTCTCGCTGCACTGGATGAGGCGAAGACGGTTCAGGGGCAGCCGACTGCGATTATTGCGAAAACCCATAAGGGCCACGGCGTATCCTTCATGGAGGATCAGGCCGGATGGCACGGCAAAGCGCCGAACGATGAGCAGTTCGAGCAGGCGATGAAGGAACTGGGAGGTGTACAGTAATGGCAGATATTAAGAAGATTGCAACGAGAGAAGCCTATGGCGAATTCCTGGTGGAGGAAGGTGCCAGAAGACCGGAGTTGGTGGTAATGGATGCCGACCTGTCCGGATCTACGAAGACGAAGAATTTCGCAAAAGCATATCCGGAACGTTTCGTGAACTGCGGCATTTCTGAACAGGATCTGTATGCGGAAGCCACCGGTATTGCCCTGTCCGGCCACGTGGTATGTGCCAGCACCTTTGCCATGTTCGCTGCAGGAAGAGCTTATGAAATTATTCGGAATTCTATCGGATATACCGGCGCGAACGTTAAGATTTGCGCAACCCATGCAGGGATTACCGTGGGTGAAGATGGTGCCAGCCATCAGACCTTCGAGGACTTGGCGCTGATGAGAGAAATTCCGGGAATGACCGTACTCTGCCCAGCTGACGCAGTTAGTGCGAAGAAGCTGCTTGCAGAAGCCGTAGACTTCGAGGGTCCGGCATACATTCGACTGGGACGTTCCGGCGTTCCGGTACTCTATTCCGAGGAACAGGCAGAGGCCATCCAGATTGGAAAGGGTACTGAACTGAAGGATGGTAAAGACGTTACCATCATCGCTACTGGAATTCTGGTAGCCGATGCCATGGAAGCGGCGAAGACCCTGGAAGCGAAAGGAATTTCCGCTCGCGTAATCGATATGCACACCATTAAGCCGATTGATGAGGATATCATCATCAAAGCAGCAAAGGAAACCGGTGCAATTGTGACCGCAGAGGAACATTCGGTAATCGGTGGTCTTGGAAGTGCGGTTGCAGAAGTTGTGGTTCAGAAAGCCCCTTGCAAAGTCAAGATGGTGGGTCAGAAGGATACCTTCGGAGAATCCGGGAAGCCGGCAGAGCTTCTGGAGAAGTACGGAATGACCGCGAAGGACATTGCGGAAGCGGCAAAAGAAATTCTGAAATAAGTGAACAATGAAGAGAGCGAACGAAACGTCGTTGGCTCTCTTTTTTGTGTGAAAATTCCAGTAAAAATGAATAGTTCTGAAAACAAAATTGACTGTTGATTTTTTGATACTTAACAAAAAATCTATTTAATATTTGCATATAATCAAAAAAACTACCGTTAAAGTGTTTACAATGTGAAGCTGAGGTGATAAAATCACAAGGTAATGAATAGACCGAGGTCTATTCTATAGCCTATATCCCATTAGAATTTGAGAACAAGCAAGTGCTGTTCTGCAGGATATGGGAAGAACTAGGTTCTGTCAGGACTGTGGTATGCAGACCTGATGCAATTATTCATCATTTATCGTTATTACTTAGGAGGTAAAAGAAAATGGAAACTGCAAAAAAAGGTAAGCCATTTGGATTTTACGTATGTGCCCTCGGATTTACTTTCGAGCGTATGGCATTCTATACTGTAAAGTACCTGTTGGCTATTTGGATCGCGACAAATGCAACATCTGGCGGTCTGGGACTTGATAACACGAAGGGTGCAGCTATTTCTGCTTCTTTCGTTGCTTGGACTTATATCACACCGATGATTGGTGGATACATCGCCGATCACTGGATTAGCCCAAGACTGTGCGTACAGATTGGTATGCTGCTCATGGGTGTTGGATACATCTGTGCTGGAATGGCAACAGATTTGAAGATGGTATGGATTATGATTGTACTCGTTGCCGCTGGTACTGGCTTCTTCAAGGGAAACCTGTCCGGCGTTAACGGACTGCTGTTCAGCTCTCAGGAAGAGCTGGACGAAGCTTTCTCCATCCAGTATTCTTTCGTTAACATCGGTTCTTTCGTAGGAACTACATTCATCGCAGTTCTGGCTACAACTGGAAAGATGAGCTTCACTGGCGTATTCACTCTCTGCGGATGCCTGCTGATTCTGGACCTGATTTGGTTCACTGTTGGTGGTAAGGCTTCCCTGGGTGAAGCGGGTAAGACACCGTTCAAGAAGGATACCCGTGAGTTCGTATCCGAAGAGAAGAGAGCGGCTGCTTCTGCACCACTTACATCTGGGGACAAGAAGAAGGTTGTTGCTATCATTCTGCTGACTCTTCTGTCTGCTATCTTCTGGATGTTGTGGTACATGGCTTACATGCCAGCATACTACAGATTCGGTTATGGAGATGGAGCTGACTTCCTGAACAAGGCAAACTGGTACGTAGGAAGCTTCCAGATTCCTACATCTTGGTTCGACTCTGTGAACGCACTGGTATGCATCATCCTGGGACCGGTTCTGGCTATCGTATGGCGTAAGCTGTCCGAGAGACCACAGGGCGACATGTCCATGTTCAGAAAGACCGCTCTGGGTTGCATCCTGCTTGGTGTTGCATATATCGTAATGGTAATTGCTAACAATATTGCTGGAGACAACGGTCAGTGCTCCATCTTCTGGCTGGCACTGGTTTGCATCCTGATGTCCGTAGGTGAGATGGTATTCTCCCCACTGGGCAACTCCTTCATTTCGAAGTTCGCACCGGCTAAGTTGCTGGGATTCCTGCTGGGTGTATGGCCAATCGCGGTATTCCTGTCTCAGCAGATTTATCCGAAGCTGTATGCATTCCTGGAAACCATGGACTTCACCAAGGGTTACGGTGGTTGCGCAGCTGTAGTAATCGTCTTCGGTGCAATTCTGTGGGCATTCTCCAACAAGTTGGAGTCCTGGAGTACAGAAGAGGAATAATCTGTATCATAAGAACAGAGTTATTTGTTTTAATTAAGATAGAATGATGAATTACCCCCCCGGCGACATTCTTGCCGGGGGTTTTGATGTGCGAAATTAATTTGAAATAATATTATTTTCTAAAAGCACTTGACAAGGTTGATTAGGTGGGGGGGGTACAATTAACTAGAACGTTATAAATCATAGGAAGTAGAAAGGAAATCACTATGAGACGGAAAAGTACTTTATTTATTACCATCGCAATGGTGTGCACTTTTATTTTCGTCAGTGCAACAGCAACCTTCGCAGGCTCGGATATTGTTCGCAAACAGACAAGAACAAGCAAAGTGGGCGCAAACAGTTCACTTATTGAGTGCACCGTAACTTATCGTTATAAAAACAAAAAGCAGCTGAAAGCAGGAAAACCTTATAAAGTAGTTGCTAGTAGAGCCAAAAAGGCAAAATTTAAAAAATCTGCACAGTATACCTATGTTAATAGTGATACTAAATTAAAGAAAAGTGGAAATGGGTATGTTGTAAAAGCAAATGGAGTATGGTACACCGCTGGTGATAGCAAGGGAACTACCGTCCACCATACAATAACAGGATATAAACCTCCTAAAAAGTAAGAATATCGATATTGGGCTGTCGTACTAAAAAGTGCGACAGTCTCTTTTTTTGATTTTCATAAATTGCAAATTCAACTTGGGAACCTCAAAATATATAAAAAGAACTGCAGCGTATCCCCTTGCTGCAGTTCTTCTTAGGTAATGTCACGTGCTATCATCTATCGTTGATCGAAATTAATAGGTAAGGTAAAGGAGAAGAAAGTGTTATCATTTCGATCTTGTTCAGCACTCGTAATTTCTTCTGAATTACATTTCTAATTATGATGTATAAACAGTCATAAGTCAACAAAAATTTTAAATATATCCATTAGAAAAATTAAATATTTGTGTTTTTCAACTAAAAATACTTATCTATACATGCCGAAGTCGTTGGCAAATAACAGAAGCGCCCAATCCAATCACGATTCCGGCAATCATTCCCGAGAAGAGCAAAACTGGGAAGTACAGGAAAATTTTACTATCCTGCAGTATGAGCGCCGCAATTAGGAGCTGGCCCATGTTGTGGAGGACGCCTCCCGCCATGCTGACGCCAGCGATGCTGAATTTATCGGTGCGCTTCAGCAGAATCATGCCAATCAGGCTGAGGGTGGCCCCTCCTAGGGAATACAGCGCGCCGAAGACTCCGTTGAATAGAAGCCCGGCAATGATAATACGGATGAAGTTCACCACAAAGGCGTGTTTTTCGGACAGCTGATACAGCGCAATCAGCGTGACGATGTTTGCAATTCCCAATTTGATGCCCGGAACCCCCGGATTGTATGGTATAATAGCTTCTACGTAGGAAAAAATAAGGGCCAAAGAAGCCATCAGCGCGGTTATGGCTGTATTCTTTGCTCGGACATCGTAGGAACGTGGAGAGTTCTTTTTAGCTGGAGATGCCATCGTATTCATTGCCTCCTTTCCCGGCGATTTTGACAATCATCTTATTGGGAAGGCAGATAATGCTTTCGCCGGTGGTTCGGATGGATTTGTGCTTGACGCAGACCTGGTTGTGGCAGGATGCTTCGGTGACGGAGACCGTTCCGTCCTGGATACGGACGGTGTTGGAATGTTTCCCTCGGGTAACGGTAACTGTGCGATTCTCGGACAGGGAATAGCTTCCGTAGGTTTTTCCATTGGATTCGATGATGACGTGGCTGCCTGCGGTGCTGTATCTGGAAATCCAGAGCGAGGCACCTACGCCGATAAGGATTAGCGCCAGCGCCAGTAGGATGTCTGCTTTTCGTATAATTCCTTTGAACATAATACTCCTGTAACTGATAACAGAAAGGATTTGACTGTGACCAGATTCAATAGAAATAAGTTTAAATGGGCGACCTTAGTGGCCGCATTCCTGGTTATTATAACACAGACCGGGTGCAAAGATAACGATGTGGAGCCGGTAACCCAGGATAATTATTTTCTGGACACTACCTGTAGCGTGTCTGCATATCAGATTGACGGCGGGCTGGATGAGGATAAGGCCAAGGCGGCCATCACCAAGGCCTATGACCGATGCCGGGAACTGGATAAGAAACTGAGCAACAAGACGGATACCAGCGATGTGGCGAAGATTAATAATGCCAAGGGCGCCTGGGTGACGGTAGGTGATGATGCGGCGAAGGTTATTAAGGAAGGCCTTCGGTACGGAAAGCTGTCGGATGGCATGTTCGACATCACCATCGGCCGAGTAACGGACCTGTGGGACTTTCACGCGGATAAGCCAAAGCTTCCGGAGGATAGTAAGCTGCAGGAGGCCCTTCAGCATGTGGATTACCGGAAAGTGGAAGTGGATGGTAATCGAGTGCGCCTGCTAGATTCGGAAGCGAAATTGGATCTGGGAGGCATTGCCAAGGGATACGTAGGGGATGAGATGCGCAAGGTTCTGAAGAGGGAAGGAGTGACCTCTGCGGTGATTAACCTGGGAGGGAACATCGTGACCATCGGAACGAAGCCGAATGGGGAGGATTACACCATCGGTATCGAGAAGCCTTTCTCGGATCGTCAGGAAATCATCGGAAAGACCCATATTGGGGAGGGCACAGTGGTGACCTCAGGAATCTATGAGCGTCAATTCAAGCTGAAGGGAAAGAGATACCATCATGTTCTGAGCCCGAAGACCGGTTATCCAGTGGATACGGATCTGGAGGCGGTGACCCTGGTCACCACAGATAACTCATCCATGGATGCAGATGCCATGAGCACCATCTGCTTGATGAAGGGCGTGAAGGGAGCGAAGGCGTTCATCAAGACCCAGAAGGGAATCAAGGCTGCTTTCTACGCAGATGATAACAGTGTGAGCACCACGAAGAACATGGATTTTACCGCGGAGTAGCGGGCGCGTTGAAGCGATGATAAATATTTTTAACAGAGAATAGGAGAAGAGTTTAAGATGAAGCAGATTATGCTGAACATAGACAGTACTTCCAATACGAATCTGTACGTGCAGATTTATAACCAGTTCAAAGAAGGAATTCTCAGTGGCGAAATTCCTCAGGGAAGCAAGATTCCTTCTTTGAGAAGATTTGCCAAGGATAACGAGGTAAGTGTTACCACGGTAGAGACGGCATACAACCAGCTCTTAGTGGAGGGATATATTGAGAGTCGTCCCAAGTCCGGCTATTACGTCAGTCAAAATATTGCGGAGGCGGCCAGCGACCTTAATGTGGAGCCCTCTGAAGAATCGCTGGACAGCATTCTGCCCCAGGACGACGCCCAGCACGTTCGGGAGAAGTCCCTCATCTACGACGAGGAAAGTTTCGACTTCTCCAAGTGGAAGAAGTGCATGAACAAAGTGTTCAATGAACACTCCAACATGCTTCAGACGGCGGCGGATGTACAGGGGGAGCAGGCTCTTCGATATGAGATTTCCAAATACCTGTATGCCCGCAGAGGCGTTAAATGCAGCTCCAGCCAGGTGGTCATCGGTGCCGGTTCCCAGCAGCTGGCGGTGCAGCTGGTTCGAATCCTTCGAGAGCTGAACGTGAGCCATGTGGCTACGGAGAATCCGGGATACGGACCGGTGCGGGAGATTTTTAGCGATGAAGGCCTTACCGTATCCCCGATTCCCATTGATAAGGACGGCATTCAGATTGACAAGCTGCCCACCAATATGAAGAGTCTGACCTACGTGAACCCATCCAATCAGTTCCCGACAGGTGCGGTGATGCCAATCGCTCGGCGGTATGAACTGATTAAGTGGGCGGTGGACAACGACAGCTATATCCTGGAGGACGACTACGACAGCGAACTGAGATACTTCGGCAAACCGATTCCGGCCATGCAGGGGCTGGATCGGAGTGGTAGGGTTATCTATCTGGGCTCCTTCTCCTCCACGCTATTTGCCGCAATCAAAATCAGCTACATGGTGCTTCCGGTGGAACTGGCGGAGATTTTCAACCGGATTAAGAATCGCTACAGTCAGACCTGCTCCAAAGCAGAGCAGCTATGCCTGGCCATTTACATGGAGGAAGGGTACTACTACCGGAACATTAAGCGGTGCCGCCGCATGAATGCGGAGAAGCTGGAGACCACCATGAAGATGTTCGCCCAGGCCAAGGGGGACTTTATCGAACCGATTGATTCCCGGTCGGGTCTGGCCATTATGCTCAAAGCCCACACGGAAATCCCAGCGGAGGATATCTGCCAGATTGCCAACAAAGTGGGACTGACCATGCGGCCCGTGGGGGATCTCTGTACGGAAGACTCCCAGGTGGTGGTATTCTACTTTTACCGAGTCTCCGATGCGCTTCTTCGCATCCTGATTAAGATGTTCGTGAACAATGTGGGTAAAGCCATTGCCGCTTTGGAGCGCCATAAGCAGGCGGAAAGAACGCAATAGAAAACATCCCGGGATCGCCGGGATGTGGTTCGGTGGATATTTGTGATGCTAGAGCTTCAGGGAAACCTCGCCGCCGGATAGGCTGCGCCGCCCCTCTGGAGTGTTCACCAGCAGGTGGTATTGGTCGTCCACCCCTTCCACGTAGGCGGAAACGGGCTCTTTGCCGGTTTCGGTGACGGTGACCTGCTTTCCGATGATGAAGCAGTGCTCCCGGTAGTAGTCTAGATACTGGGATGCGTTGAGAGAGGGGGCGCCGTCCAATGCGCGGTGGAGTTCCAAGATTAATTCCGATGCAATCTGATTCCGGGTAAAAGCAGGCTGCGCCGAGTCCGACAGTGAACCGGCGATACCCGATAGCTCCGGTGGAAATCCGCCTTTGAGGCAGTTGATGCCGATGCCCACGATAACCCGTTCAAAGTTTCCGCTGTCCAGGCTTCCCAGGGCTTCGGTGAGGATTCCGCAGATTTTCAGGTTGCCTCGGTAGATATCGTTAACCCATTTGATGCCCAGGGTTTCGCCACTGATGCGGCTCAGAACCTGATGGGTGAGAACCGCAGCCACGGTAGTGACCTGGGAGATTTCCTGAATGGGGAAAAGCGGCTGGAAAGAATAGGTTAAATAGATACCAGTGCCCTTGGGAGACAGGAAGGATCTTCCGTATCTGCCCCGTCCGCTGGACTGGTAATTGGCGATGACGGCAGTGGCCGGGTCTCCATAAGGAAGGGTTTTGCAGTAATTATTCGTGGAGTCGATAGAATCTAGCACTGTGAGCTTGAGCTCCTCCGTGGAAACATCCTTACGGCACAGAAAACCCTGAATTTCATCCTGAGACAGAATGTCGGCACCTGTCTCCAGGCAGTATCCTTTGCTCTGGATGCTGCGAATTTCGTATCCCTCCTCTTGCAATGCGTGGATGGATTTCCACACTGCGTTTCTGGAAATGCCTAGTTCCGACGCCAGTGTGCTGCCGGAAACGGGTTCCCCAATAGAACGTGCCTGAATCAGGCGTTCGAGGATTTTTTTTCGTGTTGAAAGTGAAGCATTCATAGTATAATCTCCTTATTCCTTACATT
>JBNMGJ010000218.1:0-3009 GCA_050872185.1 Mogibacterium sp. | reverse complement strand
AGTCGTTATCGATAATATCGTGGATAAAATTTCCTCTCATCTCTTTGTATTCGTTCTCGCTCATTCCATCCTCCAAGTTATTATTACAATTATTATGATTATAGCACAGAGAATTTCAATCTACAATCATACAAGGTTCAAAGAAGTGTCTTACGAAATTTCTGTTTCCTTGACGAACATCCATTGGAAATGTAATAATAAATAAAATATTTTGAAAGCACTAGTACAATATTGGGGGATATTATATGAACATTCGACGAACACTTGCCATTCTGCTATCCGTTACCATCGCAACATCTGGCAATTTTGCATGATCTATGGCCTATGCTGAAGATGCCGAAACGCCTTCCGCTTCACAAGGTAATGAAAGCAGCACTTCGGCACCGGAACAGGATTATTCCAATCCATCGGATTCTTCACCAGCAGCCGGAGAGAAAGACAATTCAAATCTCGAAGATTCTAAAGGGAATAACTCTCAGGAGGAAAATGAGGCTGTGAATTATTCCGATGAAGAGAACACCGGAGAAGGCTCTGGTTCGGTATCCGAATTTTCTTCGGAATCCCAGCAGAAAAGCACACTGGACATCCCTTGTATCCGCACCCTTACGAATGGAAAACTCGCTTGGGACGCGGTGGACTCCGCCGCCTCTTATAAGGTGTACACCAAGTCCTCTCCGTCCGCTCACTGGAAGTATCTCGGGACCACTTCCAAGACTTCCTATCGAATTCAATATCACAAGAGCTGGTACTATACGGTCAAGGCCGTCCGCGGAAAAGTGTATTCGAAATACGATGCTACTTTTAGCGGGAAATACCGAGACTACCGGAATACCAATGTGCTGATTGACGGCGATGCCATGACCTCCCATCGTTCCGGCTGGATTAACCGGAGCAGCCGCATGCTGGGTTATCGGTACACCAACCGATCTACCGCCGGTTCCATCTTGGCATGGAATCCGGATGCGAATAAATCCCTGGTTCACCGGGCGAAAACCCTCGGCTTCAAGGGGTACGATGTAATCATTCTCAATGCAGCGAACGATTATCATTATGACGTTCCTCTGGGAACGCCGGATTCTACCGACGAGACTACCTTCTGCGGAGCTTACAACTACACGCTGGCGAAGATCAAGGAACAGGCACCTTACGCGAAAGTCGTGCTCTGCCTTCCTTCCGAGTCCGGAAGCACCGCGTCTTCTTATGCGGAAGCCATCCGCACTTTGGCGAAGAAGTATCAATTTGAACTCTACGATCCGAAGAATTCCGGCGTCATCACGAAGGACAACACGCTTCCGACAGTCTCAAACAATATCCAAATCAGCGATCACTTCACCACCTTCCTTCGCAAGAAAGTTCTCACGAAAGACGCCCCTGTAAAAGTATCCGGCTTGAAGGCTCAGACTTCCGGAAAGAGAAAAATCAAGCTTTCCTGGTCTCTGTCCAAGAAAGCGGCCGGGTATGAAATCTGCATCAACCGAAGTGGAAAGTACAAGCACCTGGCGTATACGAAAAAGCCATCCTATAACTATCGAAAGAAACTAAAGAAGGACAAATCCTATTCCTTCAAGGTTCGTGCCTATACCTGGCAGGACGGTGTCCGTCTGTACGGTTCGTACTATTATGCGGTTACCACCGGACTTTCCGGAAAAAAACACGGAGTGGCAAAGAAACTCACGGTTTCCCCGGCTTCTGTCACGGTGAAACACGGAAGTTCCCGCCAGCTCAAAGTCAAGATGAAGAAAACCTCCGGAAAGAAGCTGTATGGATCCACAAAGTACCGCTGGTATAGTTCGGATTCTTCTGTCGTCAGCGTCACTTCAAATGGCACAGTAAAGGGTCTTAAGATGGGTTCCGCTACCGTCTACTGCATCGCCCACAACGGCGTTCAGGCCGCTGCTAGAGTGAACGTCTCCTACAATTCAAAGATGAATGCCACCAACATTCCAGTACTTACTTTCCACCGAATTGTTCCAGATGACGTGAACGAAAAGTATTACAAAAATAACGAATGGGTGGATTCGGAAAAAACTTTCCAGAAAGAACTGCAGTACATTAAGGACAACGGATACCGCACCATCAGCATGAAGGAGTACAAAGACTGGTATTCCGGAAAGATTGAACTTCCGGAGAACAGCGTGCTTCTCACCATGGACGACGGTTACTATGAGACGTACCACATCGCCTACCCCATTGTGAAGAAGCTGGGACTCCACATGACTGCTTTTATCGTCACCGGACGAACCGGTGAAACCACCGCCACCTATGAGCACTCCAACGCCATCCACTACATGGGAATGGATGCGGTTCAAAAGATCCGTGAGGAATATCCACAGTTCGAAATCCAGGGGCATTCCAACAACATGCACTATATGATTTCCGATGAGAACAACATTAACCGAGCCGCTGTGTTCAGCCGGTCTTATGAAGAGTGCCTAGAGGATATTGACAAGCAGCAGTCAAAAATCAATGCCTCTGTGATGGCTTATCCATACGGCTACGAATCCGCTGACATGTTCATGGCCATTATGAAAAGCCCCATGGAAATGGGATTCGGATTCAAATATTACAACTACTCCACAAGAAAGGATTTCCGCTACAATATCGTCCGGATTAAGATTACCGGCAAGACCCAGTGGAAAGACTTCCTCAAGTGGATTCGCCGGTATTAAGTACGGTTTTGAACGATGACATATGAAGAAGAGGTGAGCCGCACAGACTCACCTCTTCCTCAGCTTATTCCATTTTCAATACTTGAAACACCTTTGAAGAAATCTTCGAACTGCCCCGATTCAAAAGCTTGTTTACAAAATATCCGGCAATCACACATACCGCCAGTGACACGATGTATACGATTACCAGCCGCATTCCATCCAGGCTTTCCTGATATCCGTACAGCAACATGCATACCACATTGTAGGACAGCAGATGTACCAGATAGAAGCCCATATACGAACCGCTCACCTTTGCGAGGTGTCGGTTGCTGCACCTTCTCGCCAGCCTATCATTATT